>JAAWQS010000126.1 GCA_022800665.1 Oscillospiraceae bacterium | reverse complement strand
GTGCCGTAGTGCCAGGGGAAGCCTCCCAGCAGAGCCGATTTCCCGGTGGGGGTCAGGGGATAGGTGAAGCTCTTCAAATCCTCAAATTTTGCCATAGTTGACGCATCCTTTCTTACTGTTATTCTGTCAGGTTCTATCACTTGTGCCGGATAACACGGAACACCTGCCGGGTTACCGGTACATAGTTCCAAAGGGTCTGCGGGGGACAAATCTCCCCTGGCCCCTGCAGCCAATATAGGTTCCATCATCAACAACCAATTGCCCCCGAAGGAATACCTTGTCCACATGGCCGGCCTGCTTCATGCCCTCATATGAGCAATAGTCGACGCCGTGCAACATCGTATCATTGGTAATAACGGATTCGCCTGCCGGATCGTAGAGGACGATATCCGCGTCATAGCCCACATTCAGCGCACCCTTACAGTGGTCAAGCCCGGTATTCCGAGCCGGAGCCGCAGAAAACAGCTCGACCAGTTCCTGGCGCGTTATTTTCCCGGCTTCCACACCATAGGTCCACAGAATCGCCAGACGGTTCTGCAGCCCGGGTGCGCCGTTGGGAATGTCGCGGAAATCATTCACGCCGATATGCTTCTGCACCGCCCAGTCAAACCCGCAGTGGTCGGAGGATACCGCGTTGATCGTGCCAAGCTTCAGCGCCCGCCACAGCGCATCGTGATGACCGGCGGAACGAAGAGCGGGCGAGCAGACAAATTTCGCTCCCTCGAAATCGGGTCTGGCAAGGTTGTCCGCATCCAAGGTCAAATAATGTGTACAGGTTTCGCCACAGACCTTCTGCCCGGCTTCCCGTGCCCGGGTGATCTCCTCCAGCGCCTCCTTGCAGGTGACATGAACAATGTAGATCGGCGCATCCGCAATGCGGGCCAAATGGATTGCGCGCGCAGTCGCCTCAGCCTCAACCATGCTGGGACGTGAAAGCACATGGCCGTATGGGTCCGTACGGCCTGCGGCAATCAGTTCCTTTTGCAGAACGTCAATGGCATCCGCATTTTCTGCATGGACCATGACTGTGACACCGGCCCCCTTGGCCTTAAGCAGCGCTTTCAAAATGGTGTCGTCATCCGCGTGAAAGAACATTCCTTTGTAGGCCATAAACATCTTCATCGTCGGATAACCAGCTCCCGCCAGCGCGGGGATCTCATCAAGCACATCGGGCCGCGGATCGGTCATCACAATGTGAAATCCATAATCCGCCATTGCGACTCCATCGGCCCTTTCCTTTCTGTAGTCCTCAATTGACTCGATCAGCCCCTTACCCTGCGCCTGATTGACAAATTCAATGACCGTCGTAGTGCCGCCGGCAACGGCTGCGTTGGAAGTCTCGAAGCCCCGTGTGCAGGCGTCCTTGAATTGAAAGGAGAAGTGTACGTGCTGGTCGATGCCGCCTGGTAGGACATACTTTCCTGCGGCATCCACAATACAGTCTGCCGCAACATCCAGATTTCTGCCGATCGCGGCGATTTTCTGGTCCTCAATCAGGATATCGCCCACATATTCGTTGGAGGTTGTCACAATTGTTCCGTTCTTGATCAGTACTTGTCTCATGGTTTGGCGCTCCTTTCTACCTTGTTCCATATCTCCCGGCATCCACCCTCCGCACAGGCCGCAGCCGATGGAAGGATCAATGCCCAAAAGGGCTGTTTCATTTCCCTCTATCATTGCTCAGCTTCACCCATTTCATTCATATTGGACAGCGACAGCAGGGTGTCCGCCAGCACCTCCGTCCCCGCCGCGATCTCCTCAATACTCGTATACTCCGCAGGGTCGTGGCTGATTCCTCCCCGGCTGGGGACGAAGATCATGGCAACCGGCGCGAATTCGGCAATCATAAGAGAATCATGGTACGCACCGCTGATCATTTTGTGTATGGGTATGTTCCGCTTTTCACAGCTTGCCGTAATCGCAGCGATGATCGGCGGGGCAGAGACGCAGGGCAGATCGTCCGCAGTGACCGTGTAGCGGGCGCGCAGATTGCGGAGCATTGCCACATTGTCGATGTAAGCACATATTTTTTGGGTCATATCCTGTTTTACTGTCTCATCAATATCCCGGATATCAATGGTAAATTCCGTGCGTCCCGCAATCACATTCGGCGAGTTAGGATAAGCGCAGAACTTTCCGATCGTCCCAACCGTATGATTATTGCCGTGGCTTCTGGCAAGGCTTTCCAGTTTCAGGATAATCTCGGACGCAGCTGCCATTGCATCGCGCCGCTCATTCATAGGCGTTGAACCGGCGTGTTCCTGCTGCCCCTCCAGAGTGACTTGGATATATGTAGGGGCGCAGATGGCCTCCACGATGCCGATCGGACAGCCCAAGCGCTCAAGAACTGACGCCTGCTCAATATGAAGCTCTACACTTGCAAAGACGTCGCCCTTCTTTTTCCGCACGGCGCCATAGTCCATCTTCGTATACCCCAGCCGCTCCAGCTCCTGAAAGAGTGATATTCCCTGATCGTCATAGAGCGATTTTGTCTGCTCCAGAGACAAATGGCCCGCCATTGTGCGGCTGCCGATACATCCGATGCCGAACCGGGTTGGTTCTTCCGATGTAAATATGAGCGCCACAATACTGCGGCGGTGCGGCGCATTGCTTTCACGGATCATCCGGCAGGCTTCCAACGCGCCAATTACACCGACCGTACCGTCATACATCCCCGCATTTCTGACCGTATCAATATGCGATCCGCTCCACACCGGCGCAAGCTCCGGCTGGCTGCCAACCAATGTCCCGTAAATATTGCCAATGGTATCTTCCGTAACCTGCAGTCCCGCTTTGACCATCCGCTGTTTTACATAGGCGCGGGCCATAATTTCCTCGTCCGCAAACAAAAGGCGCGTTATCCCCTCCTGTTCGGGGCAGGTGTTAAAGTTCTTTAACGCAGAAAGTTCATTATACATTCTGGTCGTATCAGCTTTTCCAAGCATAGGTCGCCTCCAGCTATGTAGTTTTGCGCTATAAATGAATCAATCTGAGTGCGGCACAAATCTGATCTGCATATAGGCCAAATATATTCTTATCAGCAAAAATAGCCAATATTTTGCGCGGTGTTCCGGATTAGATCATTTATAGTTTTATATTATTATAATCACAGCGCCGCACAGTTTACAGGGCATTATGCACAAAATCAAGGGCTGCTTTGAAAAAAGCGCCCATTGACTTTCCGCTGCGGTTCCCTTATAATGAATAAATAAACACTTCTATGCTGGTCCTACCTAATATCTTTTTGCTTTCGTTCATACCTGGGGAAACTACTACGGGAGGTGAGGAAATTGCTGACAGTAGAAAAATTTGTAGCGGGACTTGATCCTATTCAGGTTCGGTGTGTTGCCGGGTTCCGCGGTGTAACCAGAGAACTGCTCGGCTTCAGTATTATTGACACGCCTGAAATTTTGGATTGGCTGCAGGGCGGAGAATTTGTTGTTGATTCAGGGTATATTACAAAGAACAATTCCATGCTGCTGAACAGTCTGATCCCGGCGCTGAAAGCCAGAGGCTGTGCGGCCCTCGGCGTAAAACTGCATCGCTATCATGAAACAATCCCCGATGTCCTGATCGAACAGGGGAATTTATATGACTTTCCTGTTTATGAACTGCCCTTTGGGCTATGCTTTAGCGACTTTACATTTCTTGTTCACAAACGGCTTTTTGAAGATCGGATGGATATCAAAAACAAAGTGGCTTGGGTATATCAAATGCTGGTGGATTCGCTCTGTAAGTATAGGCTTCCGGAACGGCTGCTCTATGATTTGAGCCTGATGATCGACAACCCGATCTTGCTTGTCAATCACCAATTTGAGCTGATAGGCTTTGAGGAGTCCTCCGGCCTGGACGTTGATTTGGAGGACTTTTTTGTACTGAAACCAGACGTTCCTGTCATTGACACAACGCAGCAGGAGATTTTGCAGCGGCTCTATCGGAATACAAAATTTCAACTCCACCAGTTTGCTGTTCAGTCCACAGACGGCGCATTGCGAAATTTGAACTGTGTCCTTTTGCCGGTCGAGCAGATGGAGAGCGGCGCAAATTTTTTAATCATTCCTGAAGTCATCCCAATGGAAAGCTGGCACTATCAGACTTTGAAAAATATTGCCTCTTTATTTAGTATGGCATTTTACAATTTGCAGGCGCCGCAGAATAAGAGCGTACCAGATTTCTTCTCACTGGTCCTGATGGCTCCCGATGCGTCTAAAAGCGCGATCTTGAAGCAATGTAAGGTGTATGAGTTTGATTATACTAAAAAGAGGGTCTGTTTAACGCTTCAGCTCAGTAGCTACCGCTATCTGTCTGTTAATCGAAAGCGTGTCATTCAGGATATTATCCAATCTGTAACCAGCTGGGCTTCAGATACATATGGGTTAAAGGTGTACAGCTTGCAGCACAGCAATTATCAAATTTTATTTCTTCTCTTTTCTAACAGCGTATCTCCAAAAACTGCGGAAGCCCAGTCGCTGGAAGTCGCTGAAAAGCTTGTAACAACCCTAAATGAATGCAGCATTGATTGTCAAACCGGCATCAGCCTGTGCTATACGGAGCTGTGCCAGATCGCTAAAGCATTTCAACAGACAATAGATGCCATTGATCTTGGAAACAAGCTGTTTCCATCCGAGAAACTGCATTCGTTCAACGCTCTCCAGATATATCATTGGCTTATGTCTACAATGACGCGAGATGAGTTGAAGGAGATATATCAAACAACTGTAAAACCGTTGCGGGAGCGTCATTTGCATGGGACCAATTATATACAAATACTGGAAACATTTATTTGCAACCGCTTTAATATTTCCAAAACGGCATCGGATATGTATACGCACCGCAACACAATGACCAATTATTTGAATCAAATACAAAACTTGCTGTCTTTGGATATTACTGAGCCACAGGATATGTTGAAAGTGCAAATAGGTTTACATGCCATGCGGTTATTGGATGTGCTGGGTTGATAGCGTCCTGTATCAGACTGGACGGATTGGAAACAGCCAGATTCCAGGCCCGCGAAAGCGAGCATCTTGGAAGAGCTCTTGAACTTGCTGAAATCACCGTGCTCAGAGTGGATGACGGCGGTACTGTTCCAAAAGTCTCTGCAAACTACGATTTGCTTCGTAGTTTGCAGAGACTTTCTATTGGTACACATCAGGCCGCAGTCACAAACACACACGCCTGCG
>JAAWQS010000125.1 GCA_022800665.1 Oscillospiraceae bacterium | reverse complement strand
AGGCTGAAGCGGAGAGCTTCTCCACCTACAGTGTACAGTGTGTTCAGGAGGCGCTGGAGGAGTTTGGCTGCAAGATTTCAGAAATATATCCCCGCGCCCGCTGCGTACTGCGGCGATTGCCGGGATAAATCGGAGCGTTTCTCCATAGATATGATATAAAGACTGCGGCTGCCAGCCGCAGGGGGAGGTTGCTATGCTGGGATACATCATCTATGGGGACGGTCCCCAAAAGCCGGAGCTGGGGGAAAGACGGCTGCCGGGCGGTAACTTTGTGACGCTACGGATGGGGCAGGCCGCTCATCCCAATGGACCGCTGGCTCTGCACCGCGCTGGAAAGAGCGCCCGGAGGCTGCGGGAAGCCGGGGTACGGAACGCTGTGTTCCCTGTGGATTTTCCCTATACCGCTCTGTTTATCCGACAGGGAGTGTGTCCGGTGGATACACTGCCTTTGCGCCAGGCCCTGGCCGCACCGCTGACCAGACGGCGGCTGGAGGAAAAAGGAATTGCCGCTACAGAGGCAGTTGTAGCCGTGGTGGGCAGCCGGGCGAGTAGGGAACTGCTGGAGACTGCCAAATCCCTGGCATTAAGCTACCGGTATGTACTGCTGGGCGTCAGGGGCGGGGAGGAATTCGCCAGGAGCCTGCGGCGGGACTACGGGGTCTCGCTGCTGCTGAAGCCCTCCATAGAACAGCTGGACCGGGCAGACGCACTGCTGCTGTTTGCGCCGCGCAGCGATCTGGCACAGGAAAACCCGATTCTGTACACCCTCTACCCAAGCGGCGAGGCTGGACGAGGCCGTCTGCCGCTGTGTCTGCCGGAAGCTCTGGCCGGACAGCTGGAGCCTAACTGCGGCTATGAACAGCTGGCCGCCGCCCTATATACCATGGGAGAACTGCCGCTGGAGAAACTCCTCTCTGAAATTTCCTGCTCAGCTGTGTGACGCCTTTCAGCATTCTGTCCGCTAAAAATTGTGCTCGGAATTTGCGGCAGCTATTGAGAAACAGGAATAAGTATGGTAGAATATAAAGCTGTTGTAATAGCTGCCTCCCGATGTAACCAGATGGGGGCGGCAAACGGGCTGAAATCAGGAGGCATACAGAGCTATGAAATTAGGAATCATCGGACTGCCCAATGTGGGCAAGTCCACTCTTTTCAACGCAATCACCAATGCTGGCGCGGAGAGCGCCAATTACCCCTTCTGCACAATTGACCCAAACGTAGGCGTGGTAGCGGTACCGGACGCGCGGCTGGACAAGCTCAGCGAGATGTACCATCCAAAGAAGACAACGCCCGCTGTAATTGAATTTGTTGACATTGCAGGCTTGGTCAAGGGCGCCAGCAGGGGCGAGGGACTGGGCAATAAATTTCTGTCCAATATACGGGAAACTCACGCGATTATCCATGTAGTACGGTGTTTCGACGATGAAAATGTCATTCATGTGGAGGGCGGAGCCGATCCGGTCCGGGACATGGACATCATTGATCTGGAACTGATTATGGCCGATGTGGAGATAGTGGAACGCCGGATCGACAAGGCTAAAAAGGCGGGTAAGGGCGATAAAAAATTTCTGCGGGAGGCAGAGATCTTTCAGGGCCTGCTCGCATGGCTGAACGATGGCAAGCCAGCCCGTTCCTATGACTGCGGAGAAGACGACCGGGCGGTCATCGAGACCAGCGACCTGCTGACGCTGAAGCCCGTCATATACGCTGCCAATCTGGACGAGGACGGCTTTGCCGGATACCAGGACGCCCCTTACTACCAGCAGGTGGAGACAAGGGCAAAGGCCGAAGGAGCGCAGGTTATCCCCGTGTGCGCGAAGCTGGAGGCGGAGATCGCACAGCTGGACGGCGAAGAAAAAGCCATGTTTCTGGAGGACCTTGGGGTGGCGGAGAGCGGTCTGGACCGGCTCATCCGGGCCAGCTATACCCTGCTGGGCCTCATCTCCTACCTCACCAGCGGCGAGGACGAGTGCCGGGCCTGGACCATCGCCAAGGGGACTAAAGCGCCCCAGGCCGCGGGGAAGATTCACTCCGATTTTGAGCGGGGATTCATCCGTGCCGAGGTCATCGCCTATGACGATCTGATGCAGGTGGGTTCCATGGCTGCGGCGCGGGAGAAAGGTATGATCCGGTCCGAGGGCAAGGAGTATGT
Source organism: Oscillospiraceae bacterium (assembly GCA_022800665.1). Taxonomy (GTDB): domain Bacteria; phylum Bacillota; class Clostridia; order Oscillospirales; family Oscillospiraceae; genus Pelethomonas. The sequence goes on along the minus strand of JAAWQS010000125.1, from coordinate 3,171 downwards.
CGTCAAGGACGGAGATATCATTTTGTTCCGGTTTAATGTCTAAGCCCCTCTCGCATTCAGAAGGAGTATGCAGTTCATGCTGAGTCCTGCGGTTATTGGGATAAACTCTCTTTCTTAAAGCAGCACAATCTCCCGATTGAAACTTTTTCTTGAAAGAAAAAGACTGTTGAGGCGGCGAGTCATGCGGCACAGCCTCAACAGTTTTTTATATCTATCCCGGTTCGTTACCTGCCGACAAACACCATCACACTCCGGGGCCGGATTGTAAAGGTACTGCCGGACAACTTCCTCTGCGGCAGGAAATCCTCCTCAAATGTATCCGCAATCAGTTCCCAGCACATGGATGCCGGCAGATCCGGCAGATTAACCCGCAGTTCCTCCCAGTAGGCATTGGACGCCACATAGACCACCTGGGGACCTGTGTCCCGCTCCCAGCCGGCAAACAGCACGCCCACATACCGGTCATAGTCCTCAAACTTCTCCTTCCACGGTTCCACACCATGGAAGCTCACGTCCGGCAGTCCGCAGGCGCCGTTGCTCACGTTGGTCCGCAGGATTCTGTGTTCCTTCCGGAACCGGATCATATACTGAAAGAACGCAAAAATCCCCTTGTTTTTCTCCAGCAAATTCCAATCCAGCCAGGAAATAATGTTGTCCTGACAGTACGCATTATTGTTGCCGAACTGGGTGTTGGCAAACTCATCTCCGGCCAGGAACATAGGAATTCCCCGGCTGCACATCAGCAGGGCAAAGGCATTGCGGACCATCCGACGCCGCAGGGAGTTTATCCGGGGATCATCCGTCTCGCCCTCCGTACCGCAGTTCCAGCTGTTGTTGTCGTTGGCTCCGTCGGTATTGTTCCAGCCGTTCTGCTCGTTGTGCTTCTCGCTGTAGGAGAACAGGTCCCAGAGGGTAAATCCGTCGTGGCAGGTGATGAAGTTGACAGAGGCGTTTTCCCGGTCCTCCGGCCCATAGATATCCGGCGACCCCGCAATCCGCTGGGCTACGGCCTGGGCCATACAGGCGTCGCCCTTCAGATAGCGGCGGATGTCGTCCCGGTACCGCCCGTTCCACTCCGCCCAGCGGTTCCAGGCGGGGAAGGACCCAACCTGGTACAGTCCCCCCGCATCCCATGCCTCTGCGATGAGCTTCACGTCCCCCAGAATGGGATCAAAGGCCATGGCCTGCAGCAGAGGCGGCTTGTTCATTGGCGACCCGTCCTCGTTACGGCCCAAAATGGAGGCCAGATCAAACCGGAAGCCGTCCACCCGGTAGGTAGTCACCCAGTAGCGCAGGCAGTCCAGAATCATCTGGTGGACAATGGGATGGTTGCAGTTGAGGGTATTGCCGCAGCCGCTGAAATTATAGTAGCCTCCGTCTGGGGTGAGCAGATAGTAAATGTTATTGTCAAATCCTTTGAAGGAGAAAAAGGGGCCCTTTTCATTGCCCTCAGCAGTGTGGTTGAAGACCACGTCCAAATAGACCTCAATGCCCTCCCGGTGCAGCGCCCAGATCAGCTTTTTCAACTCGTTTCCCTCGTGATTATACTCCAGACTGGCGGTATAGCTGGTGTTGGGGGAGAAAAAGCTGACCGTACTGTAACCCCAGTAGTTGCAAAGCTCCCGGCCATTGTGGATTCGGTAGTCCTGCATCTCGTCAAACTCAAAGATGGGCATCAGCTCCACCGCATTGACGCCCAGACTCTTCAAATACGAAATTTTCTGCATCAGTCCGGAGAAAGTGCCAGGGTGCTTCACACCGGAAGAGGCGTCTTTGGTAAAACCGCGGACATGCAGCTCGTATATGATAATATCCTCCATAGGGATGAGAGGCCGGCCCATACTGCCCCAGTCAAAGTCGTCCTTGACCACCCGCGCCTTATAGTGCTGGCCTCTGGGCGATGTGTCGCCCCAGCGGCTCTGCCCGGTGACAGCTTTGGCATAGGGATCCAGGAGATACTTGGTGTGGTCAAAAATCAGCCCCTTTTCCGGCTCGTAGGGACCGTCCACCCGGTAGGCATACTCAAACTCCTCAATATCCAGTTGGAAGACGATCATGGAATAGACATTGCCGATGCGGTAGTGCCTGGGGAACGGCAGAATGGCAAAGGGTTCCTGCGCCTGCCGCTTGAACAACAGCAGTTCAATACTGGTAGCGCCATGGGAGTACACGGTGAAGTTGACGCCGCCAGGGATAGCGGTGGCGCCGTTGATCTCGTAAAACCCAGGCCGTACGTCAAAGCCGTCAATATTATCCAGCGGGATCAGGTGAACGGTGCGGGGTAGTACCAGCTGGGAGATGCTGAGATTTTCGGCATCCTGCCGGTCAGGGACGATCCTCTCTCTATCCATCTTTTTCCTCCTCGTCGGTTCTTCGTCAGTTGTCCTTGTTATTATAGCGCGATTTGTCCATCCTGTCACGTCTTTTTTTGTGCAAAATTGAAAAGGACCGTAATCAATATGAATTTCGCTCTTGCACAGCGGATAAAAGCATGGTATAATGCCTACAGTTTCCATAGAAACTATATCGGCAGCGGTATCGAAGAGGTCATAACGGGGCTGACTCGAAATCGTGTGGGCCGGTCGGACGGGACCCGGCGGAAAGCCTTGCAAACACTGGACTTTTGAAATTGTCTACTGCGTTCAACGGCTTCATGTCTACGGTTTTTCTACAATTTATCTACGCTTTTCTACGCGGTGTCTGTTCCCTCGGTGAGCGGGCAAAGCGTTGGAAATACAGTATGCAGCGGTATCGAAGAGGTCATAACGGGGCTGACTCGAAATCAGTTTGTGAGCAATCACACGTGGGTTCGAATCCCACCCGCTGCGCCATTTGGGGGCTACGGCGTTTACTCGCCGCAGCCCTTTTCTTTGTTAATCAGCAGGGGCTTCCCTGCGCTGGAACATCCCGCCCATAGCCGCCGCAGACTGCTCCTGGGCGGTGAAGTCCAGGTGGGCATAGATGTCGGCGGTGGTGGAGAAGGTGCTGTGGCCCAGCCAGATTTGGATCTGTTTCATCGGGATGCCGTTACTCAGAAGAAGGCTGGCGCATGTGTGTCGAATGTCATGGAAACGTATCTTTCTTAGGCCATATTTGCGTAGAATCCATGCAAAATGTTCCGTAACATAGTTTGGCCGCAGAAGCTTTCCACTCTCATCCACACAGATATAG
>JAAWQS010000124.1 GCA_022800665.1 Oscillospiraceae bacterium | reverse complement strand
GGCCGTTTCACGGCCCCTGGGGCGCCTATGCGCCCCAGGGTTGAAAAGAAGCATTTGCTTCTTTTCAACTGCGGTGACTATAATATTTTTTCATGATCTCACGGTTGATGCCCAGCGGGGCCTGGTGATCTGCGGGCAGCAGACATTCGTAAGTGCGGCCCGCCATGCGCCCGGTCCACTCCTCCCGCGCCTTTGCGAGGGTCTCCGGAGAGGTCACGATGTCCACAAAGGAGGAGGTCATGATCTGGACCGCCCGGTCCATGGTCTTTTTCCCGATGCTGCCGCCGGCACAGGCGGTGACCATCCAGTTGTGCCAGCCCACGCCCTGGGGCCCCATGGTCACCCAGAAGGTGACATACGGTGCATTCCAGGAGAATTCTGAGGTGTCGCAGATGATTGTCTCGCTGGGGCCGAAGGGCTGGATGGAGGTGTCCAGGCCTGTGGGCGCCGCTCCCATGTGGCGCTGCATAGCCTTGGCGAAGTCCTGCTCCTGTTCTGTGAAGGCGGGGGCGCCGTAGCGCTCCAGGTTCCGATGCACCACCTCGGCCAATGTCTTGTTGGGAATCTTGTTGTGGGTGTAGGTGATGAGCTCGCAGTCTGCGGTGGTATTTGTAGCTAAGGCCGCGCCCTGCGCACAGTTTTTCACCCGCGCAAAGGCGTTCTGTGAAGTCTCCATATCCGCAAACCGGCCGTAGAGCTGCACAGTGGTGATATCAGGGACCACGTTGGCAAAAGAGGGGCCGCAGTTCTGGAAGGTGTAGTTGATGGTGCTGGCGGCATCGGGGCCGTTGGGCTTCAGGTGCTCCCGCAGCATCTCCAGGGACATGCCGAAGAGCATTCCGGCGTCCAGAGCGCTGTTGCCCTCCCAGGGGTAGGCGCCGTGGGCGGACTTGCCGTGGAAGTGGAATTTCATGACGAAGACAGAGTTGCACTTGTCATAGTCCGCCCGGTTGCAGTGCCAGGGGTGCCAGTCCATTACCAGGTCCAGACCTTGGTAGACGCCGTCCCGGGCGATGAGCGCCTTGCCGACGCTGGCCTCCTCGTAGGGAGAGCCCAGGACCTTGATGGTACAGGGGATTTGGAATTTCTCCGCCGCGTATCGCAGGGCCACGGCGCTGAAAACTGCGGCGGTGCCCAGAAGATTATGACCGCAGCCCTGGCCCGGCGCACCGTCGATCACCGGGCAGGGACAGGCCATGTCCGCCTTTTGGGACAATCCCGGCAGACAGTCGTACTCCGCGTTGATGCCGACCACCGGTCCGCCGCTGCCGTAGGTTCCCACAAAGGCGGTGGGCATCCCGCCCTGGCCGCTCTCCACGGTGAAACCGTGCTGTTTCAAAAGTCCGGTCAGCAGGCCGGAAGCGCGGAATTCCTCCAGCCCCAGCTCCGGGTGTTCCCAGATCTCATCTGCGGCGGCATAGAATTCAGACTTGTGCGCTTCCGTCCACTGGCTGAGATAGGATTTGACCGCTGTGGTATCCATACATTGTGTCCTCCTTGTTTATGGGATGGCGCGCCGCGGCCCGCTCGGGCCGCGGCGGAGCTCCGGCTCAGCGGTAGGCCACGCCGGGCAGCCACATACTGATCTGGGGAATGAAGGTGATGGCCAGCAGACACAGCAGCAGAACTCCGATCATGGGCAGAATCTTTTTGGAGATCTGCGGCACGGAGAGTCCTGTGATGCCGGAGGCCACGAACAAATTGGCGCCATAGGGCGGCGTTACGAAGCCAATGGACAGCGCCACGGTCATGAAGACGCCGAAATGAGTGAGCTCATAGCCAAGTCCTGTGACAATGGGGACAAAAATGGGCGTCAGGATTGTCATGGAGGTGATGTTGTCCATGAAGCAGCCGACAATCAGCAACATGACTGTGATCAGCAGCATAATAACGATGGAATTGGACGAGATGCTGCCCAGGCCGTCACAAATGCGTTGAGGAATGGCTTTCAACGTCAAAACCCGGCCCAGACAGGTCGTGATCCCGACCATAAACAGCGTACTGCCGCTGATAAGTACCGCATCGATCATAGACTGCACAATATGCTTCCACTTCAGCTCTCTGTAGACAAACGCACCCACGACATAAGCGTACACGATCCCAACAACCGCCGCCTCCGTAGGCGAACAAACGCCTGCATAGATGGACCCCAGGATGATGGCCGGAGAAAGAAGCGCAAGAAAGGACTTTTTCAGTTCAGTCCACACCTGCCGGCCCGTGGCCTTGCCGTCATTACGTTTCCAGCCGTTTTTCCGCGCCTGCCAGTAGCTCACCGCCATTAGCAGGACTCCGATGAGAAGCCCTGGCAATACGCCGGCTAAAAACAGGTCGCTTACCGAACAGCCCACAGCGACTGCATAGATGATAAAGGGAATACTTGGTGGGATGATGACGCCGATGGCGCCTGCGCAGGCCGCCAGCGCCGCAGCAAAGGAGGTGTCATACCCCTTCTCCGTCATCTCCGGGATCATAAAGGAACCGATCGCGGATACCGTAGCAGGTCCGGAGCCGGAAATCGCTGCAAAAAACATACAGGTGATCGTGGTTACATGGGCCAGTCCGCCCGTCAGGTGCCCCACCAGTGCGTTGCACAGGCTTAGCAGCCGCTTGGATATCCCGCCGAACATCATAAAATCCCCGGCTACGCAGAAAAACGGAATGGCGAGCAGTGTAAAGGTGTCCAGACCTGTGAAGCACGCCTGTGCCAGCAGCACTGGGGCCATATCCGTTGTAAACATCATGACGGCCAGGGTCCCAATACCCAGACACACACCAATAGGTGCACCTATGATGAGAAAGCCAAACAGGACGCCAAATAAGATGACCAGATCCATTTCTATTCCTCCCCTTCCTCCGACTTCTCCGGCTTCGCGGTCTTTTCCGCATCTTCTGTCATCTCCGCCGCCGCGAAGGTCTCATTGTCACCCGGGTCCTTCATAAAGCGCATTACGCGCAGCACGCCGTACTGTATAAAGCGCAGCCCCCCCAGCAGACAACCAACCGGGAGCGCAAGGTAGCACAGCCATTTTGGGATACTTACCGCTGGTGTGACCTGTCCCATGGTGAATATCCCCGATACAAGGGATACGGATTGCTCCCCGACATACAGGAAAAATAGCGCGCTGACTACAAAGAACAGCATATCCAAAATGAATTTTCCCGTATTCCCCAGTGCGTCCCGCAACAGGGTCAGCCGGATATGCCTGCCCTTTGTCACCGTATATGGAACTGCAAGCCAGACAGTCCAGATGAACGTATATCGTGCAATCTCCTCTGACCAGGCCAGCGATAAATTCAGCGCATAGCGCGACACAACCTGCCAGAAGATTACAACGATCATCACCAGCATAGCCGCCACCAGCAGTATTTCTTCAAAATATTTGTTAACCCAATGAACGATTTTTTTCATACCCAATCTCCTCCCGCCTGAATATGCGGTACGCAGGAGCATGAGCGGCTCCTGCGTACCATAAGAGCTCTCCTACTGGGTCAATCCGCATACTTTGCGGCCAGATCCAGCATCTGCTGGCCGTCCACGCCGAATTCCTTCACAAAGTCGTCGCGCACCGACTGCGTAGCGTCAACAAATGCCTGCTTCTGCTCGTCCGTCAGCGTTGTAACCGTGCAACCGTACTTCTCCATCTCTGCAATCTGGCTCTCCTCCTGCTCGTCGATTAACCTCCGCTGTTCGATGACCGCGTCCTGTACCGCCGTACGCAGGGCATTCTGGTAGGACTCCGGCAGAGAGTGGAACCACTGGGCGTTTACTACATAGGTGTTCCCGTTGAAGAGATGGTCTAACCGGGTGTAGTACGCCTGAACCTCGTAGAATTTGTTTGTATAGGTTATGGAGATGGCGTTGTCCTGCCCGTCGATCTGGCCTGTCTGTAGCGCTGTGTACACCTCGCCGAAGGCCATGGGAGTCGGGTTCGCGCCAATGGCTGCGAAGGTCGCCAGATGGTACTTGTTCTCCAGGGTCCTGATTTTCATGCCAGACAGATCCGCAGGGCTTGTGACCTCTCTCGCATTGTTGCTCAGGCCGCGCATACCGGACTCGCCAAATCCCAGACAGATTAGGCCCACGCTCTCTTCCAGACTGTTGGAGAGGTACTCGCCCAACTCGCCGTCCAGCGCATTGCGGATCTGCTCCTTGGTTGTAAATACATAGGGGACGTCCAGAATATACCAGTTAGGGTCCAGCGTAGCGAGGGTAGCGGCGGTAGGGCCGGTCATATACATCATCCCCATAGTGGTGGCCTCCGTCGTCTCCGCATCCGACCCCAGGGAACCGTTGGTTTGAACGTCTATTGTAAATTTACCACCGGTGGCCTCAGCGACCTCCGCAGCCATTACTGTCGTCGCCGCAATGCTGTGAGGATGATCGTCTGCCAACATCAGCGCGAAGGATACCGATACAGTCGGATTTTCATCGTCCGCCGCAACAACCGAGCCGCTTGTTCCGCCGCCCGAAGCGCCGTTCGTCCCTCCGCCAGAATTTCCTCCGCAGGCGGACAGGACCCCCAGCAGCATCGCACATACAAGGATAAGAGTAAGCTTTCTTTTCATGATGATTCCTCCTGTTTTCAGTCGTTACATAGGGGCGGGAGAAACTTTATTCCGCGTTCCAGTCGTAGACGCGCTCCGCGCCAGGGAAGGTGTAGCCGTTTCTGAACCGGTACGCGCCCAGGATCTCGATGGGAGCAAAGTCCGTGTGTTCTTCGATCTCGGACTCATAGAATTTCAGCGAACCCTTGCCGCTCCATACGGTTTCGCCATATTTCCAGTTTGCCGCGCCCAGCTTGACCAGTTCGTAGACTGCCGGTTTCTCTCCGGGAATGATGCTGGGGAAGTGGCGGATATGGAACAAAGGCAGTCCCATAGGCTTGGGGAGTTCTTCCCGCGAGATCTCCTTCTCAATCTCAATGCTGCCCTCAATCAGCCTTTCCCCGTGGGAGGAGACAATGCCTTTGAGCTTTGTGCCAGGTCCCTCTGTGGGCATGACGGGGTTCTGGGGATTATAGTCCGTGATATCGATCTGTCCCAACTTCTTGTAAAAGCCCATCATCCAGCCGCGGGCCATACTGAAGTCGTTATCGACCCAGATAGGCAGGCAGATCTGTCCCTCCTGTCCTTTGAAGGAACATCCCACCCATACGGCGGCTTCTTTGTACTGGGTGCGTTCGGGATTGATGAAAGCCATTTCCTTGCAGCCGTCCCATACGGACCACCACTTGGAGAATGCGACATAGGCGATGTCAGGGTTCTTTTTGCTCAGCTCCAGAGGTTCTGGCAACCAGGCGGCGATCTTGGCCGGATCGGTCCGATAGACAATGTTCAGATACTCTGTGCCGTAGTGCCAGGGGAAGCCTCCCAGCAGAGCCGATTTCCCGGTGGGGGTCAGGGGATAGGTGAAGCTCTTCAAATCCTCAAATTTTGCCATAGTT
>JAAWQS010000188.1 GCA_022800665.1 Oscillospiraceae bacterium | reverse complement strand
CTTCCCTGTATATTCCGGCGGCAGCAGTGGCTGAATTCGCTTCCATTGTTCATCTGTTACATCATAATTTTCATATTTTTCCATACCCTTATCATACTATTCTTTCCCCTTTTGTGCATCTTTTATTTTTCAAACAAGCCCTAGGAATCATTGGGATACCTCCTTGCGATTTGTTTTGCGCCTATATGGTATGCATAGTAGAAGAAAAATATCCAACCGATTCGACAGGATTTTCATTTTTTTATAAATCATGCAGAATGGTATACAATGCCACCTTATATATTGTTCTGACAAAAAAGAACCGCCGTATTTCTACAGCGGTTTTACGATATAGTTTTCCAAATTTTTTAACTTTTAGGGAGAACTATTTTGCAAAGTCCCTCCCACCTTGCAAAAAGGCTCCCCCTAGATTTAGCGCTATTATATAGAAGAAGACCGCTCCGCCAGGTGTCAATCAGACGGACCGCTCTTGATTGGTCTGCTCACGAGGGGTTCAGGGAGGGAGAACGCCCAGGGGCGGGTCTGGGTGGATGCTCCGGCCTGCTGGAGGCTGGGCTATTAAGGCCAGTCCGGGATCTTGAACTCGATATTGGGGTTCTTGTCGTAGTCCTGGCTCAGTCTTTCTCCGGATATCAGACGCAGCATCCCGTCCTTGGCGAAGAATCCCATCAGGATAGATTTTTTATCCGGCTGGCGCTCCTGCAGGACTATCTTGCCACCAAACTGAATTACATATGCCACGCTGGTCATGATTAAGCCCCTTTTCTGAGCGTCTCCTTCTAACGGTGCATCCTTTGGAAGTGCATACTTTCTCGCTGTCGGCTGCCCACCGTCAGGATTTATGATACAGAACATCGCCAAGACGTCGTTATCAAAACTTTCGACATATTTCATGAATAATCCGACTTGCACCAATTGTACATCTGAGAGTTCGAGGGGATGGTTCCAAGGGAATGGGAGGGAGGAAGGGACGAGAGCAGCGACGCCTTCTCTCAGAAAAAACGGCAGTCCGCCAGCTTGGTTGGACATCTTCCGCCGCATCTCATCGCTTACGTTGTTGATGTAGAAATCGGCAAACTCCCGGCATTCCTCCGTAGTTGCCTCATCCAAGGAGCCGTCCGCTTTGGTGCGGTTCATAATCCTGGCATTCTCACCTGAAAGAAATTTCGCCGCCGCAGGAAGCCTCCAGTGCCTTGTACCGCTCCAGGATGGTTTGCTTGACAGGAAAAGCGGTGCTACCCTCAGCCTGATTCGTTATATCATCCACAACAGTTTATTGCAGAGCTATTTTCTCTGTGTCAGAAGCTTCTGGAGAGTCTCCGCATCAATGATTGCCGGGCCCGCGCACATCTCCGGCTTCATTCCCAGCTTTTTCATAGCGTTGTCGCAGTAATCCACAATCATTTCAAAACCGCTGATAAAAGAAGCCATTTCACTGTTCAGGAAAACGATGGGCCATCCCATCTCCTCGCTGGATGCCAACCGTCCGGCACATCCGGCATATTTGATCATATTCTCCAAGCCGCCCGCCATTGCCGCAAACTGATCCTTCATCCCGGTATCTGTGCTGCCGGGGAGAAGCAGATTCACGCGGATCTTTTTCGCCGCCAACTCGATGGCCAGACGGCAGCCGTAGGCGTTCGCCAGACGCTTGGAGTACATATATGCCATTTGTGCCGGTGTTCCCTCCGGGATAATCTCCCGCATACGAGTCTGAACTTCCTCCCAGGTGTGCAGGCCCAAAACCTTCTCGCATTCCTCCAGGTTTTCCTTCCAGGCGACTCCTGCCGTAGAAGTTACCAGCACGATTGCTCCGCCCTCCGGCATCCGTTCCTTCAAATACCGCTCACAGATATACATATTGGCAGTATAGTTGACATTAAAGGTGGTCATATAGTCCGTGAGCAGACCGGACAGACCGGCTACGCCAAAGAAGTAGTCGATTTTCTCCGGCAGCCTGGCAAAGGCGGCGTCAATACTCTCTTTGTTTGCCATATCCGCGGGAATACTCGTCACCCCTGGGATGGTGCAGGTCCGCCTGTTCAGCGCATATACCTCCGCCCCTAGTTCCACAAGAATTTTTGCGGCGGCTTCCCCCATTCCGGAGGATGCGCTGGTCACGACACATATCTTGCCTTTATATCCGAAGCAATCTGTCATAATCATTTTCCTTGTATTATAGAGTAGTAGTTATTAAAGCCCCTCTCCAAGGGCTCTGCTACACTGTAAGGGATGCTGTGGATTGGTTTCACACTCCTACCACAAGATGGTTCCAGAAAGGTTCCAACCACAGCCCTTTGCAGTTTTGTTGATCAGTTAAATACCGCCAGACGGTTTATGTGGAACAAGGCTACAAAAGCAAAGTGTTCTGTGAATGCAGCATCACAAATTTACCGTTGGAGGCATTGCTATGATTTGCGTAGGAATTGACGTGGCCAAAGACAAGCACGACTGCTTCATCCTCAACTCAGAAGGTGTGGTCTTACATTCCGGGGATCGGATACCGCATGGTCGCCATGATCCTGGCCGAGGTTGGCGACTTCTCCCGGGTTGATTCCCCCGACAAACTGCTGGCTTACGCTGGAATGTCCCCATCTACTTACCAATCCGGGCAGCTCAAAAACTGCTATCCCCACATGGAAAAGCGCGGCTCATCTTTGCTCTGGAGAAATCCGGACAGCCCTATTGCCCAGCGATTTGATTCCGCTCAATAGCTATTCGGGGTCCTGCCGGACCTCTGCTTTGCCATACCCTTTTTGAACCATCTGACTTTTTACCACCATCCTTCATTTGGGAGGTTGACTTCTAATAGTTAATCTTTCTGACATAGGAGGATTGCCCCAGCGGCTGTCACCAAACTGAGGCAATCCCTTTTGAGAGGATTCCTTAAGGCTATGCTGACAAAATCCCCCTATATTGATTTTATCAGCGGCACCCTAATGGCAATTAGAAGTTTTCCAGCGCGGTCATGAACTTATCCAGCTCCGCCTCGTCCATGTGGTAGCCATGCTTGTCCTCGGGATACGCGCCGGAGCGGACATCCTTCGCCCATCCGGAGTACGCCTGGATCGCCCAAGGGAAGAAGTCTGCGTATGCCTTGGCATGGGAAGCGGCCTTCGGCATCATATTGAAGGTGTCAAAGTCCACCATCTCACAGCCGTCCGCAGCGCCGCCGGCGGCGATGGAGATCACAGGCACCCGTAGCTTCTTGGCGATGGCATTGGTAACCTCAATGGGGGTCAGCTCAATCGTCATAGCCATCATGCCGTTCTCCTGGTACTCGTAGCCCATCTTGAACACTTCCATGGCGGACTCCGCCGTCTGACCCAGGCGCTTGTAGCCGCCCTGCCGTCCGGTCTGCCAGCCGGAAAGCGCACCGATATGGCCCATGACCACCAGATAGTTGTCCGCCATATACTTCAGTGTATCATTGTTGATGCCCATGGGGAGAAGGGAATCCGCGCCGCAGCTCATATACAGCGCACCGTTGGCCAGGGCGGCCTCCCTGGATGCGTAGGTGGGGGTCTGCATATAGAAGTTGATGTGGATCAGCTTCGCAGCCCGCCGGACGACACCCAGCCACCAGGGAGCCATCTCGATCTGCTTCTGGGGGGTCCTGGCCGTCGCCGGGGACGGTCAGCCGGCAGATGTCGCAGTCCGCCATTTCCGCCGCCATGGTAAAGTACTGATCTCTGGGGCCGGGACACATCTGAACGATGGGCGTTCCTTCATCCTTCAGCTTTTGCAGGTAGTTGATGGACTTGCGTCCCTTCTGCATCCTTGAAGCCTTTACGTTGCTCTTGTCCTCTGACATGTCTGTTCTCCTTTCAAAATTACGTTACACTAAATCTGGTTACAGATATATGCGACCGCTTTCCGTTCCGTCAGATCACTCTTCAACATTCCGAAGTCTTCACCCAGAAAACCTTTGACCATCTCAAGCGGCACATTTTTCCTCGCCGCGATGCCCTGGGCCTCTGCTTCCAATTCCTCTGGTGAAACCTGGATGTTCTGCTCTTTAATGATCTGCTGGATAACAAGCCGGGTTTTGACCGCTCGGACCGCCTCTGCACGAAGATCTTCCATTTGCGCTTCCAGTTCCTCTGGAGAATAGGAGAGCGGCCCACCTCCGGCAAGATTCTCATACCGTCTCCGGCACTGCAGTTCAGTAACAAGAAAAGCCAATTCATTTTCAATCATTTCCTGTGGAACTGCAAATTCCCGCGAGTCGACATACTTCTTCAGTTTTTCCTCATCCATTCTTCTGAGGGCCGGGCTTGCATCCTTCTACGGTGTAACTCCAGGGCTGTTTCTGATAACTCAACTGCACGCCGCCGTTGACATCCACCGTCTCGCCGGACATGAAATTCGACATAGGCGTACACATACCGAATACGACCAGAGCCACCTCGTCCGGATTCATCGTGGTGGGGGATTCTGCGGAATATTTTGAGCGATCCGCCAGCGCTTCGGGGCCGTACAGCGCCCCAAGCTTCGCAGTGTTGGTGATCGTGCCCGTGCTCAACATTCCGCCGGGGGCCACACAGTTCACACTGATGCCATATTGCTTCAGTTCTTTTGCGATGCCGATGGTCATGCTGGAAATGGCGCCCTTGGCGGCATTGTAGTGGGTCATCATGGCAACGCCGTTCACATCGCAGCCCTTCCTGGCGGTAGATGCGATGAAAATAATCTTCCCCTGCACCTTGTTTTTGACCATGGAGCGGGCGGCAGCCTGTCCCATGAAATACTCGCCCTTCAGGTCGCAGTTCAGCACAGCGTCAAACTCTTCCTCCGGCATATCAAGGTAGGAATACATGGACCAGGTTGCCGCATTTGCAACCAGAATGTCCACCTTACCGTACTTTTTTTCCGCAAAAGCCACCGCCCGGCGGCAGGCTTCCACATCGGTTACATCGGTCGGGCAAAAGCTCACCTCGTATCCCTTTTCACGGAATTCCTTTTCCGCCTTTTCTCCCTTCTGGGGACTACGGGAAGCGATTACAACATTTGCTCCCGCTTCCGCCAGCCGGTTGGTCACATTGTAGCCAAGCCCGGTTGCCCCGCCTGTTACAATGGCGGTCTTGCCCTTCATCGAATGTACGAAGACATCCGCCAGACTGGGAATGTTCGCCACGCTCTGCACGGTCAGGTTGCTGATGACCTCCGGCGTCAACGTGCGCGCTTGTTCACGTTCCATTGCATGTTCTCCTTTCTCCATCGCTTATGAATTGAAGTGATGAATTTATTATAGAGACTGCACATGGAGAAAAACATAGCCAAAATTGAGTATTTTGGTTGGCATAAAGAAAAAGCATATCCATGGTTAATGGATATGCCTTTTCACCAAAGCGCCTATCTTAGCAGGGAGATCATTAACTCTTGGCGGGAGGTAACGTTAAGGAACCTCTGAAAAAAGCCCATATCAAAAGGCATGAAGGCAAAGGGCGAAGAAACCGGCCGGAATTCAGCCAATTTCTTCGCCCTAACGCTGGCT
>JAAWQS010000018.1 GCA_022800665.1 Oscillospiraceae bacterium | reverse complement strand
ACGCTCCGGCGAGGCAATCCCCCCGGTGCTCCGCGACGCCATCTCCCTGGACCATGTGAGCTTCGGCTATGAGCCTGACAAGCCGGTTCTCCAGGATGTTCTCGTGGACTTCCACGCCCAGGCTGTGGCCAAAGCCGTGGCCGAAATACTCGCCGTAACCTGCGTCCGCAATGACTTTTGCCGCCGCCTCATGGACGGTCTTTCCGATCACACCGCCGTGGGCGGCGGCGATACCGGCCAGCTGGGCCTCCAGTACCGTGGCGTATACCTTTTCCATCTCTTCCGTAACATGGCCGATAGCTACGGTGCGGGTCATGTCGGAACAGTAGCCGTTGTAAATGCAGCCGAAATCCATCGTCAAAAAGTCGCCGTCCGCCAGGGGCCGCGCTGTCGGTACGCCGTGGGGCATGCTGCTGTTGGGGCCGGCCACCACAATGGGATCGAACGACATCTTTTTCGCTCCGTGGAGCAGCATCCGGTATTGCAGGAACGCGGCGATCTCCTGTTCCGTCCTGCCCGGCTTGATGAACTCCAACGCCTCTGTCAGAGCCTTTTCCGCAATGCGCTGGGCGGCGGTCATGCTCTCCAGCTCCTCCGGCTCTTTGATCATCCGCAGGTCTGCAAGCATCTGTGCCGCCGGGACCAGCTCACAGCCCTCGAACTTCTCCTGCCAGCGGTTGTATTCCTTTACCGTGGCATAGCTTTCCTCAAAGCCCAGCCGCTTGATGCCCCGCGCTTTCAGCAGCTCCGCCGCCTGTTCCGCCGCCGGTTTTTCCGCCGTGGTCAGACGGATGTCCGCATCTGAAACAGCCTTCTGCGCCGCCTCAATATAGCGGCAGTCGATCAAGAAATAGCTCCCGTCCCGCGTAATGACGGCAGTACCGTCGCTGGAGGCGAATCCGGCGGCATAGAAGCGGTTGGGTGCGCTGGTAATCAGCATAGCGTCCAGGCTGTTGGCCTCCAGCTGGGCTGCAATCTTTTGAAATCTGCTCATAGCTTTCTGCATCTCCTTTTCGCAATCCACTTGAAGGGCCTCTGCAGCAAGTGCAGAACATGATTCCATGCTCCCGCCGGTCCGCCTAGCGGCTCCACCATCAACGCCAGCACGCCGCTGCGCTTTGCGCCCAGCACATCGGTCAGCAGTTTGTCTCCCAGCATAGCGGTGTGGGCCGCCGCCACGCCGTCCATGGCCTCCCGGTATCCCCGGACGCCCGGCTTTCCGGCGTGGCCCACGTAGCTGATTCCCAGCTCATGGCAAAAGGTCTCCACCCGGCTGGTGGAGCGGTTGTTGGACAGAATCTTGACCGTGACGCCAGCGGACTTGCAGTCCGCCAGCCATTGGCGGAGGGTACTGTCCGGGCTGGGGACGGAGCGTGGGGCCAGGGTGTAGTCCAGATCGCACAGCAGCAGACGGATGTCCAGCGTGCGCAGCAGCTGGGGGGTGACGTCGGTATAGCGGTCAAAAAGCCGGTCAGGAATCAGGGAAAATGGCATAATGTCCTCCTGGATCGCATAATGTAGGGTCAGTATAACACGCCTGCGGCGATTTCACAAGAGGGGGAAGATAACTTGCAGATCTATTTAGCCGCCGCGCCGGAGCATCTGGCGGAAGCCCGCCGCTTCACGGAGCGGATTGCGCATGCGGCCTACCGCATCGGTCCGGACGGGCGTCTGGTCCGGCAGAACCTGCTGCCGAGAATCCGCGGGGGGCTGCTGGCGCTGGGGGACTGGGAGTGCGGTCCGGTCCGGGACCCCGCCATGCTGTGCCGGGAGGTGTGGCGGGAGTGCAGCAACCGCGGCTTTGGCGGCGTTGTGGCGGACTTTGAGGAGCAGCCATCGGAGGATAAGGCCGCGTTTCTGGAGGCGATGGGGAAGGTGCTGAGCCGGAACCGAATGCGGCTCTTTGTCCCGGAGGCGTACGGGCAGCGGGTGAGCCAGGCCGCCGTCTTGATCTGCACCGCCATCTCCGGCGGCACGCTGCGCCAGCGGCTGGAGGAAGCGGCGGCGCGGTTCGGGCCGTCACGGGTCGCGCTGGATTTGCAGCGGCTGCGGATGAGCTTCCCGCTGCCCTGCCCGGAGGGGGAGGGTACGCCGCTGAGCGGCGAGGCTTTGGATTCGTTTCTGCGGGAGCGGGAGCCGAGCATCTTCTATTCCGGGGATTTGTGCGCCAAGTATTTCACCTGCACCCAGGACGGGGAGAGCCGGTTCATTCTGTTTGACGATGGGGACACGCTGCGGCGGAAAATTCAGATGGGCCGCGAGATGGGGCTGTGCGCCGGTTTCCTGATGTATCCGGAGACGGCGGATTTACTGCCCGCAATGTTTGGAAAAGGATAGGGGCCAGGCAGACGGAGGAGAGAACCGTCTGCCTGTTTTTTATGAAAATTCTGTATCTATGTAAGAATTTTCCCTTTTCCGGATTGTCAAATACGGAAAGTGTTGGTATAATAAGCACGAAAGCTCGATTCATACAAAACTGCGGGCACGACAAAGAGAAAGGGGACATAAAATGATGAAAAAATCACGTAAAAGGCTGCTGTCCAGCCTTTTGGCGGTAGCCTTGGCGTTGTCACTGCTGCCGCCGGGTACGGCGCGGGCAGCGCAGGCGGAGGTGACTGGGACACTGTCCGCAACGATGCGGATTGATTATTCCCAGAAATTGGAGGAGTTGCAGGAACGCAGCCTCCAGGTATCCGTTGTGCAGGACGGGAAAGATTTGGGACGGGTGGACCTGGCCCGGCCCGGAACCTACAGCGTAGGCGGATATGAGGCGGTTGTCTCCGCCCGGAACACGGACGGCGGAGACCTGGGCGGCGGAAGCTGGCCTGGATATCTGGACCTGGAGCTGCGGAAGCTGCCCCGCGGAAAGTACACGCTTCGCTTCACCGGCACAGGCTACGCCGCCTACAGCGAGGAGCTGGACATGACGGAGCACGCCTGGCATCTGATTGTGGGCACAGGCGACGCGACCTGCACCCTGGGCGACGTCAACGGCGATGGCCGGGTAGACGTCCGGGACCGGGAGGCGCTTGCCAAAGCGTTGGGTTCTTCCAACAGCAGGGATATAGCCCAGTATGACCTCAACGGCGACAATGCGATTGATATTGTCGATCTGGCTTACATCAACCGTCTGATCAAAGCAGAGGGCGGTTCCAGCAAAATTGAGACCACGGTACTGGTACCGCCGGTCGTTCCCAATCCGGATGATCCAAAGCCAGGGGTTCCTGGAGACCCGGTTGTGCCGGATACGGACCCGGATGAACCGGACGGAAGCAATACCCAAATAGAAGGCGGCAGTCTGTCCGACCTGTTCCAGGACAATGGGACGGTTCTGCGCTTCTCTGCTCCAAAGGGTGAGGATATCGTAATCCCGCTGGAGCTGAGCGAGCCGGTGGAGATGTCGGAAATTCAAATCGTATCGCCTGCCGGAACCGGCGCGCTGCAGGCCGGCCGGGCGCTGGTGGAAACCGTGGACGGCAACCGGATGGAGATTCCCTTTGAAAACGCCCAGCCGGAGGGGACGCACCCCATCGGGCGCAGTTCCGGCGACAGCGTGATTACCATTTCCCTTGGAACCAGAGTTGCTGTCAAGAAGATTACCATTACAGTAACCAAGACCGTGGGCGGCGAGTATGCGGCTGTGGAAACCATTCAATTTTTGAAGGATATTGTGCCGGACAACCCGGTTCCCTCCCACAGCGTGGTCAAGGGGCTCAAGGCGGAGGCTGGCAGCGAAGCGGTCAGCCTTACCTGGGACGCCCTGCCCAATGTGTCCGGCTATAAAGTGACCTATTGGCTGCAGAGCAGTCCCAGCAGCACAAAGCAGCTGCAAGTTGACGTACCCCGCGCACAGGTAACGGGCCTGGATAATCTGAAGACCTATGTCTTCACCGTCACGCCCACGGCGGAGGGCTGGGAGGGCAAGCCCTCGGAACCCGTTACTGCCACACCGCAACCCGCCAGTGTTCCCGCGAAACCGGACATGGTGACAGTGAGCGCGATGGACGGCGGACTGAGCGTATCCTGGAAAGCTGGCAAATCAGCGACATATTATGAAGTGTACTACCAGGAGAAGGGGGCGGCCCAGTGGCAGCAGGCTGGCGGCCAGCTGAAGCAGACCCGTATGACCATCGACGGTCTGACCAACGGCGTGACCTACTCAATCTATGTGGTGGCAGGCAACGCGCTGGGCAAGGGTCCCAAGTCCGATACGGCGGAGGGAACGCCGGAGGCGGTCAAGCTGGAGCGGCCAGAGGGCATTCCCACAAAAGGGCTGCTGGACAACAGCCTCATTCAGGAGGTTCGTCTGGCGGACATGAACAACTACGACCGCGATTCCTACACCACCGCCAAGCCCTTTGACGTACGCAACGTCATAGACGGCGATTACTCCACCCATTGGACGGCCCGCGATTGGTCCAGCAACGAGCACGTGGAAGTGACATTCACCCAACCCGTAAGCCTGAGCGCGGCGTTGTGGGTACCGCGTCTGGACGGTTCCTATCCCAGTTGGCTGCGGGTGTACAGCATCCATGTCTGGTACGAGGACGATGATTTGAGCAAACCCGGACACCTGATTGTACCGGACCCCAACACCGGCGGTCGGGACGACGGAGCAACAGGCAACAGCAGCGCCATGCAGACCTGGCCCAGTGTGCGCGGGAATCCTGCCGTGTCGAAATTTGCCATTCTGCCCTTTGATGCCGCAGGTCCGGTCAAAAAGATCAGCGTAGCAGTGGAGCAGGTGGACTATAATCGGGTCAGTCTGTCCGAGCTGTTGTTTATGGAATACGACCCGGAGCATGACCTGCCGGGAGATATCGACAAACTGTTTGCCAACAGCCTCCACACGGAGCTGGCCTCCGGCGTAACCCAGAGTACAATTGACGCCCTGCGGACACGGCTGAACGGCGAAGAAAAGGACTACTGTCTGTATCCGGCGGCGTTGGAGGACGAATTGCAGCTGGCGGAAGAGCTGCTGGCAGGCCAGAGCAGCGGCGTACTGCTGAACGGTCTGGACGCCCGCGGCGGTTCCGGCGGCAGCGACCTGCAGCCTCTGGGTGTGACGGCAAAAGCGGGCGATGAGATTACCATTTTTGCCTCCGGCATCCCGGAGGGGAAGACCGTGACCGTGTACGCCACCCAGTTCAACAGCGAGGTCTCCGGCTGGAAGGGCCTCGTGGGTACGCTGGTGAACGGACGCAATATCATGAAGGTTCCCAAGCTGTCCAGCAAAGCCGGGGTAGACCATGGCGGCAGCCTGTATTTTACCTATAACGACGCAGATGCGGACAAGATTTCCCTTCATGTTCGCCGTGCCATTGATATTCCCATGCTGGACCTGTCCGATTGGTATACCGTTACAGAGACGCAGCGTAAAGAGCTGATTGGCGCATATGTGGACGAATTGAGCGGCTATCTGACCAAGTACGCCATTGCCAAGGACGCTGGCGACTATCGGAATGTGACGGAAATTGCCACGCCGGTGGTACTGCTTTCTCTTCCGTCCAAAGCGGTCAGTAACGCGCTGGGCAGCGGAACGCGGGAAGAGAAAATCAATACCCTCTATAACAACGTATTAGCCTGGGAGGACGTCATGCACATCTGCAAGACCACCCATGGCATTGACGGGACTTACGAAAACAATACCCAGGCAGCGCGGCAGAATATCCGCTGCATGACCATGTTTGAGGGCGCGTTTATGTACGCAGCCGGGAACCATATCGGTATCGGCTACGGTTCCTGCGGCGGCATGGCCGTCGGAAAGCCTATTTCCACACTGTCGGAAAATGCGCAGGCAAACCAGCTCTTCGGCTGGGGCATTGCCCATGAGATCGGCCACAATATGGATCTGCTGGGCAAGGCGGAAATCACCAACAACATCTATTCCCTGATGGTCCAGACCTATGACGGAAAGCAGAATACACTCCCGTCCCGGCTGGAAAAAAGCGGAAAGTATGCCGAAATCTTTAACAAGGTTGCCCAGCAATATGCCGGTTCGTCCAATAATGTGTTTGTACAGCTGGGAATGTACTGGCAGCTGCACCTGGCTTACGACGACGGCCAGCAGCCGCTGAAGTTCTTTAACGAGTTCTCCAAAGCATGGACGGCAAAGACTTTCAGCGAGGGTGCGGGCAGCTATGACGAGAAAGTAGCTCTGACGGCTTCCGGCGTGGCCGGGAAGGACTTGACGGAATTCTTTACCCGCTGGGGTATGACCCTCAGCGACAGCGTCAAGGCGACGCTTGCTTCCTACGCGAAGGAGGAGCGGGCGGTCTGGTATCTGAGCGACCAGAGCCGCCGGGACCGGCTGAACGCAGTCTCTCCCGCTTCCGGACAGCTGCAGGCGTCGGCTAAGAAAAAGGCCGGCACAAACAATGAGGTTACTGTGAGCATTGATGCCAGCGGCATTACTGGAAATGTGCAGGGCTACGAGATTTCCCGCAGCGGGAAATCCATTGCGTTCGTCATGGCGGAGAAGGACAGCCGCACGGCAACCTACACAGACACGATTGGTTCCGGAAACCATATGGATTATGAGTACACGGTGACAGCTTACGACACGCTGGGCAACAAGACCGGCAGTACGGTTGAGGCAGGCGAGGTTCGTATTGCGTATGACACCGTGATTGACAGCAGCCTGTATGAGACGGATCGTGGTGAGGATGGAAGCGTAACGATTACGCTGGAGAAGGAGACCTCTATTTCCGGACTGAAGCTGAACGGCATGAAGCCGGAGAGCGGTGCGTTCACTGTTTCCGTCACCACGGCGGAGGACAAGAGCGCAGTCGCTTTGAAGGGAGACTTCAAGGATAATCAGGCCATTGATGACAAGGAGAGCTTTGTATCGTACTTCAAGGTACCTGAAGCCGATATGACGGATGAGAACGAGACACGCATTTGGACCTACGATGCCAAGAAAGTAACGATTACGGGACTTCCCAGCGATGTGGATTTGGACAAGGTGCAGCTCATCAGCTACGCAGGCGACGATGTGGCATTCCTGGACGGAGCGACTATGGGCCTGCTGTCGGCGGACTACAAATACGGTACAGAGGCAGATGATGTTATCAAAGCGGGTACGCTGGTAATCGTGGGTACCTTCCGCGGTGATCCGGTATACAATACGTTTGAGATTAAGGGCGAGTTTACAGGCGCCATCCAGTCCGAAGATGGCGACATAGCGGCGGCAGAGCCTGTTACCCGGTCTATAGACGGAGATGGGTACCTGTTTGCTGCGGTACCGGCTTTCGGCGACATGTGCGACATCAGCGATGGACTGTTCCTCTTTGTCCCGAATGTGCAGCGGGAGGCTGAACTCCAGGATATAGAGGCAACGGGTACGCACTGTACCGCCACCAACCTGCTGCCCAGCCGGATTCAGGTCAATCTGTTCCGCACGGATGATCCTGATAGTGCGGACAAAAAGCGTCCGACCGCACAGTCCATGTGGATCAGTTGTCCCGGCGGTTCCGAAGAAGACCTGCCGTTGGTTGTTCTGGAGGGAGGCGCCCAGTCATGATGAAAAAGAATGTATTCGCGCTGCTGCTGGCGCTGGTCCTGCTCACCGGAGCAGGACCGGCGGCCAGGGCCGCTGGCCGGACAGAGCTGTACTGGGAAAACAGCAGCCAGACCGGGAAAATCTATCTGGACCTGCGGGAGCTGAATACCAGCGCATATGGTATCCAATTAGAGCTGACGCTGGACGGCAGTTATCCGGATTGCGTATTCCAGGCGGAAAACAGCCGTGCGTACGCGCCTGCTTGTACTGTGGATGTCCGGCAGGGGAAGACGGACGTTGTCATTTACATCACGGATACAGAGCCCCTGAACAACAGGGAAGATTTTACCCTTGGGACGTTGGATTTGGGAATCCGCGAGTCTGTCGGGACCGGCGTACTGCCGGAGAATGCCAGCATTACCGTGCTGGACCGGAATTTGACCGGCAGTTCAGAACGCATTTCTGTAACTGGTACCGGCAGAACAGATGCCCCGTCCAGACCTGAACAGGACCGTCCAAACGACAGGCCGGAAAATAGACCAGACAATAAACCGGAAAATAAACCGGACAATTCACAGAAACCCAATACGGACCCCAGGCCCAGCAGCCCGGAGCCGTCCCAGCCTGACACAACGCCAGCAACGCCGCTTTTCAACGATGTACAGGAGAAGGACTGGTTCTATGGCGCCGTGCAGTTTGTATACGGAAAAGGGATGATGAGCGGTACCGGCGCGGGTACGTTTGCACCCTACGCCACCACGACGCGGGGTATGATCGTCACCATCCTGCACCGTCTGGAGGGCTCGCCGGCAGAGATTACTTCTTCGTTTACAGACGTGCTTTCCGGGGAATACTACGCCGCACCGGTAGCGTGGGCGTCGGCCAACAAGATTGTTACCGGATACAGCGACGGAACCTTCCAACCCAATGCGCCCATTACCCGTGAGCAGCTGGCCGCGATTCTGTACCGGTACGCCCAGTATAAAAATGCGGATGTCTCCCGCAGGGCTGCTCTGACGCAGTTCAGCGACCAGTCAAATGTTTCTGCCTATGCAGTGGACGCCATGTCCTGGTCCGTGGATGCGGGACTGATTACCGGCATTGACGGACGGCTGGAGCCTGCAGGCTATGCCAACCGTGCGCAGGTGGCTACGATTCTGATGCGGCTGTGTGAGAATGTATTGATTGGATGAGGAGCTGATAAAAATGACGGCTGCTGAGACGGTTGACCGGAAACACCTTGCGTATCGGGATGCGGCGCCTTTAGGAAAGAGGAACGTGAAGCCGGAATAAGAGAGGGAATGAAGCAGGGAATGACGACAACGGCGCGCCGCATGACAACTGAAAAGCAAAAGGAAACGGGCCGGGAATCTGCGGATTCCCGGTCTTTCCATATTCAAAAAACGCTTGACAAATCCGTGCTACTGTGGTAGTATAAGTTTACACACTACTATAGTAGTACAAGAAAGGAGCATCACACATGGACAACAAGCTATTTGATTCAGAGTTAAAAGTCATGGGCGTACTGTGGCGGGAAGGCGATGTAACCGCCAAACATATTTCTGACGTGTTGGGCCAGGAAACCGGCTGGAATATCAACACGACCTATACCATTATCAAGCGGTGCATAAAAAAGGGAGCGGTCAAGCGTCTGGAGCCGAACTTTCTCTGCCACGCTCTGGTTGCCAGAGAGGAGGTGCAGGAGGCGGAGACGAATGCGCTGCTTAATAAGCTCTTTGACGGAGCCGCCGACCAGCTGTTTGCCTCGCTGCTGGGACGAAAAACGCTGTCGTCCGGGGAGATTGCGCGGCTGAAAGAGCTGGTCGCCAAATTGGAAGGGAAGTGACACTGTGAGTCTTTTGCAAATGAGCTTTTCCGGCGGCATTTTGATTCTGGCAATTACCGTTATCCGGGCATTGGCGCTGCATAAGCTGCCGAAACAGGCGTTTTGTATTCTGTGGACGGTGGCGGCGCTGCGGCTGCTGGTACCGGTGTCGATTCCATCGCCGGTAAGTGTGTATACGCTTGCTGAGCCGGTGAGCATGACGCAGGAGGCCGGATATCCAGACATACCCATGAACCCAATTCTGGAAACAGTCTGGCCTGCGGGGGCCACAGCTGTAGAGGAAAGGCCGGATATCCCTGTGCGGCAGATCGTCTGGGCGGCAGGAAGTCTGGCGTGTACCGTGTTTTTCACGGCATCTTATGTATGGCGCCGCCGGAGGTTTCGGGAATCGCTTCCGGTAGATACTCCGGCGGCGCGGGAGTGGCTGGCAAACAGTCCGCTCTGGCGGAGGGTGGACATCCGGCAGTGCGGGGCTGTCTCCGCGCCGCTGACCTACGGTATTTTCCGCCCTGTGATCCTGCTGCCGAAGGAGATGGACTGGGAGGAGGAGACCGCCTATGTGCTGGAGCACGAGCTGGTCCATATCCAGCGGTTTGACGCGGCGTGGAAGCTGGCGTTTGCGGCGGCGGTGTGCGTACACTGGTTTAACCCATTGGTATGGGTCATGTATGCGCTGGCTAACCGGGATATAGAACTGCGCTGCGATGAAACCGTTGTCCGGCGGTTCGGACTGGGGAAGAAGTCCGCCTATGCGCTGACGCTGATCGGCATGGAGGAAACCCGGACCGGACTGCCGCCAATGGCCAGTAGCTTCAGCAGAAATGCAATTGAAGAAAGGATTACTGCTATTATGAAACTGAAGAAAAGGTCAATTGCAGCCGTTATACTGGCGGCTGTGCTGGTATGCGGTTTGTCAGTAGGGTTTGCGACTTCTGCTGCGGAGGAAAAGCAGGGGGATTTACGGCAATATCTGAAAGAAGTACCGGCGATGGGCTTTACCCAGGAGGAGAGCCAGAGGCTGCTGTCGCTATGGTTTGATGGGTACGAGGATATGACGGTGGCGGATTATCAGCAAAAGATGTGGAAAGAACGGGACAAACCGGGGGACATGGAACTGATGGATCGTTTCTCCCAAAGCCTCCGAACGGGTACTTTTGGCAGCGATAAAGAAGACCAGGCGCGGGATGCTTACAGCAACTACTTTTTCAACGTTTATGAGCCGCTGACGGCATCAAGATGGCAGAGCCGTGATTTCAGCCATTTCGTTGCAAAGAACGCGCTGCTGGAGTACGTCTTTACTCTGAATATTCTTGATGCGGAAACATTGACAGTAGGGGAGTATGAGCGGACACAGCAAGAAATCAAGGACGCTATGAAAGATTTTCTGTGGGAACGAACAGAGACGGAATTAAGGGACGCTTCCTATATGGAGACATTCCTGGACCGTGAAACGGCCGCGTTGGCCAAACGCCTCAGCGCCAACAGCCTGCAGGTCCAAATCAATTATGGATTCCAGCCCGTAGAATCAGACGATACAGCCGCAGATTTTTCCAAAACCGTCTACCAAGGCTGGGATGAAGTTCTTTCGCCCTATACGGACTTTGGCCTGACCTATACCTTTGACGATGCGGACAATGACGGCAACGGCCTGACCATGTACTACCAGGGCAGGGAAGTCAGAGGCATTATGGACGAGCAGGAAAACCTATGGATCACCGAGCACACAGGAAATGGTATTTATGCCGCAGACGCAATTGAACTGCACGCAGTCTACAAAGGCGGCAAGCTTACCGGTCTGCGCCAAGCCACGTCTGCGGAGCAGGCGGAGTGGGACCGGATACGGGAACAGAACAGCAAGGAGGGGACGCATTATGCGAACGCAAATCCTTCCAGCCCAGTTTCCCAGCAGGACGAGGAACGGGAGTTTCCCCACGCCACAGCAGAGGATTACGCCTCGTTTTTGACACTGATGGACAACAGTGCGGATATGGCGTTGTCGGAATTCAACCGGCTCCTGCTGGACTGGGGCAACGAACATTGGGACGCCTATAATCGGATTATGTGCGACAGTCTCTGGAACGATTACGCCGTTGAACTGAGCGCGGAGGAGGAACGCTTTGTATCCCTCACCTGTAATCTGTCCGGTACGGAAAACGCCATGCTTGTACGAAGCGATTACACCGGGAATCCAGAGGAGGACCCCGGATTCAGCGCAAATCTGCCGGAGAGGATGACGGTGGCGAACGGTATAACGGCGGCTTGGTGCGATTTGTTCTATCAGTGCAGCTATCATATTGCGGACAAGTCCGCCGTTACAGTCCAGGAGCGCGACCTCTGCATTGGCGGTTTGACGACCGGTATCCTGGAGTTCTGGAACGAAACCGGTTTAGATACGCTGCTGCGTATGACCGAGGAGGAGGTTGCCGGAAAGCTCAACAGTATTGCGGAGATGCACAGTACCGGCTCCATCCGAATCATGCCTATAACTACGGATAATATCCATTTCGAAGCGTTGGACGAACGGGGATTAACTGAATAAAATCAGCAGGACCACCCTTTGGGGCGGTCCTGCATTTTCACTCTGTTACGCTGTAGATTGGGAATAGCTGCCGCGCCGTTTACTGCACATTTTAATCCGGCGGCAAGTCTTATGGTACCGATCTGCAATAAGACCGGCGTCCTTGTAACAGGCCAGCTGCGCCCGCCAATGGCGTTCCTCCTGTTCTACAGTGAGGGCGAAATACAGCCGCCGGTGTTCCGGGCAGTAGCAGCGCAGAACCTGTTCGGTGGGCGTGGTACGAATCCATCGTCTGCCGCTCAGCGGCTGGCCGCAGGTGGGGCAGAGGGGATTTATCACGGCCTGATGGTTTTTACAGACCCACCGGCCCTCATAAACGCCCAGATTCAACTCCCAGAGTGGGACTGGTCCTTTGCGCTTCGGCGGACGGCGGAAAAGGGAAAATTCCGCGCAGCGGTCCATCATCGTCTGGTATAACAGGACGGTATAATAGGTGTCATTCCAAGCGCTGTGAAAATCCAGGTCCGTGTCCAGGTCAAGATCCGTCACGGCCTTTTCCAGGCTCGGCTGACAGCCCAGGTCTCCGGTGCAAAGTTTTTGGTAGATGTATTGCAGGTCAAAATACTCGCACTTCCAACCGGCGTCAAAGGAGAGGTTATGGTACTTGTAATTGCTCAGCAGCACCTCCACATCGTTGTTGCCCCACTCCACAAAAACAGGGTCCGGCCCGCACCAGTGCAGAAAATCGGGTCCCAGGTCCAGAAAGCCAGGGGCATCGGAGAGCAGCTCGTCCAATTCCTCCGGCGAGTAGGGGAGGACGTCGTAGGTGTGAAATCCGATCTTACGGCTGGCTTTGGGACGGATATAGCTGTGGAAGGAGTCCAGCATCGCGCCGGTATCCTGTTCCACTTTAATGGCGGCAATCTCCAGCAGCTCATGGAAAGGGACACGTTCCCCCTCGTGGTTGCGGTAAAACGCGGTATTCCACTCCAGGTCCAAAAAAATCAGCTCGGACATACGAAACGCTCCAGTACAATTATCATATCTTTGGGAAGGGGCGCGGCAAAAGTGAGCGGCTTCCCGGTAACAGGGTGCGTCAGCTCCAGGCGGACGGCGTGCAGGGCGGGGCGGGCGATAAGGTCCGGATTTTCCGTACCATAGAGCCAGTCCCCGGCCAGGGGACACCCCAGCGCGGCCATGTGGAGGCGCAGCTGATGGGTGCGGCCTGTGCGCGGCGTAAGCTCCACCAGCGAGAAGCCGCCGCCTGTGGACAGAACGCGGTAGGCGGTGCGGGCAGGCTGGCCGTCCGGACAGACCTGCCGCTCAATGGCAGAACCTGGCGCACGGCCAATGGGGAGATCAACACTGCCGGTCTGCGGGCAGGGCGTACCGGTGCAGATTGCCTGGTACTGCCGGAAAAAATCGCGGCTGTGGAGGATACGGCGGAGCCGGTCGTGGATAAAGCCGCTTTTCGCCACAGCCATCAGGCCGGTGGTACCCCGGTCCAGACGGTTGACCGGATGAAAGGAGAATCCCTCGCCCAGATAGTGGGCCAGTCCACCGGCCAGGGTTGGTTCTCCGGGGGACAGGGAGGAGGGGATCACCGCCAGGGGAGCGGGCTTGTTGAGAATCAGAAGGTGGCTGTCTTCAAACACGATGTCCAGCTCCATAGGAACGGGAGCAACTGCAGTCGGACGTTCCGCCGCGTTCAAATCTACAGTAAGCCGGTCTCCGGTTCGGAGAACCGCATCGGTGAAGACGCGGACGCCGTTGACCGTCAGGCCGGATTCCGTCCGTTTCAGACGCTTGACGAGGGCGGTTGAAAGTCCCAGCTCATATTTCAGCAGGGAACGGGCGGTGCGCCCGCTCTGCTCCCCGCTCACAACCAGCTCCAGCAGCGGCATGATACGCCTCCATTTAATACTTAAAATTAAAATAAATTATACAACATACCAACGCAATTTTCAACCACAACATTGCTCTATCATAAGAAATAAAGAAATGGAATAGAAAACCTCTTGGCAAAAATTTAACAAGGGGTTATACTATGGACAGCTATTTTCGTGCAATACAGGAGGAACATATGGTAGAATTCATCAAACAGCACAAGCTGGTACATATTTGGGCGGCAGGCGTTCTGGCCGTCTTCTGCGCTTACTGGTACGGCGCCAGCAGTCCGGAGGCGGCAAACGCGGTGTCCGGAGCGACCCAGACTCTGAAGGACGGATATGCCAAATTCTGGTATCTGCTTCCGTTTTCTGTGGTCGAGTGGTTCTATGTCTTTTTCATCGTGGGCGTTACAGCCTGGGCCGTTGTCCTGCTGCACCGCATCCGCACCAGAAAGGGACGCCATGCCGTCTACGGCTGCGCCGCCGGTCTGGCCTGCCTCAGCCTGACCGCCTACGGTCTGTACTGTCTGCTTTGGGGGGTAAACTACTACGCGGACGGCTTTCAGGAAAAAAGCGGCATCTATGCCCAGCCGGTGGCCGTCCAGGAGCTGGACCGGGTGACGTCATGGTTTGCCCGGCGGCTGGAGGACACGGCAGGGCAGGTGAAACGGGACAGCGACGGTGTTTTCGCTGTCCCGCGGGATGAAATTTTCCAGGCCAGTACGGGCATATACGAAAACATTTCCATGGAATTTCCGTTTCTGGCCCGGCAGGACCGTATCCCGAAAAAAATGTTGTTCTCCCGGCTCTTCAGCGCCATGAACTTCACCGGCTTTTACAGCCCCTATACCGGAGAATCGAACTTAAACATAGACAGCCCCGCCTGTCTGCTGCCGGCCAATATCGCCCACGAGCTGGCCCATCAGCGGGGGATCGCCTCGGAACAGGAGTGCAATTTTCTGGCCATCGCGGCGTCAACCGCCTCGGACGACAGCGCGTATCAGTATTCCGGCTATCTGATGGGCTACATCCATTTGAGCAACGCCCTGTACCGCGCAGACCGGGACCGCTGGGCGGAGCTGTACGCCGCGTTGCCGGAAACGGTGCAGGCGGATCTGCGCTTCCACAGCAGCTACTGGTCCCAGTTTGAGGGCCTCACCGCCACGGTCAGCAAGCGCATTTATGACAACACGCTGAAATCCTACGGCCAGACAGACGGCATCCGGAGCTATGGCACAGTGGTTGACCTGCTGACGGCCTACTATTGATCCTCCACAGTTTTCAGCGCATCCAAAGCCCTCCGCGCCCTGGTACTGCCGTTGGAAGCCGCCCGGCGCAGCCAATAGAACGCCTTCTCAGAGCTGGGTTCCACGCCCTGGCCCAGCGCAAACAGCATCCCGTACCGGTACTGTCCCTCCGGGTAATCCTGCTCCGCGCTCTTCTCCAGCCAGAACGCCCCCCGCTTCCGGTTGACTGGACGGCCCTGGCCGCTGAGGTACATCATACCGCACATGCACTGTCCCTCCGGATTCCCGGCTTTTGCGGCCCGCTCCATCCACTCCAGCGCTTTCTCATAGTCAACCGCCGTACCGTCGCCATTGTAATACATCGTACCGCACCGGCACTGCGCCTCGGCTACGCCCTTTCCGGCGGCGATGGTATACCATTGGAGGGCGTCGGGCTTGTTGATGCGGGTCCCCTGGCCCCGGTCGTAGGCCATGCCCAGCATGTATTGGGCGGGGGGGTAGTCCTGCTCTGCGGCCTGCTTGAAGCGGAACAGGGATTCCCGGTAGTTGACCGGCGTACCGCGGCCATCGTGGTGCAGCATACCGGCCTTGTATTGCGCCTCCGCAGACCCCTGGTCGGCGGCCTGTTCGTAGTACAGCAGCGCCTTTTTCAGATTCACCGCCGTACCGTCGCCCTCCTCGCAGAGCATCCCGCAGTTATACAGCGCGCCGGTGTGGTCCTGCCGGGACGCCTTCTCAAACCAGGAGAGCGCAATGGCGCTGTTCTGCTCCGCTCCCTCGCCGCCGTAGTACATGACGCCGCAGGCAAACTGCGCCTCTGCGCCGCCCTGTTCGGCGGCTTTTTCGTACCACTGGAGGGCAGAGGAGAGGTCTTTTTTCGTACCCAGCCCAAAGTAATACATGGTGGCGCACTGGAACTGGGCGTCCGCATGACCCTGTCCGGCGGCGGCCTCCAGCCAGTATAAGCCCATCTGCTCATCCTGCGGCACGCCGTCCCCGTCGGCGTAGAGCCTGCCGCAGCGGTACTGGGCGTCCACATTTTCCAGCGCGGCGGCTTCCTCGTACCAGTGCAGGGCCTTGATTCGATTTTGCAGCACGCCGTCGCCGGTATCATACATGACCGCGCACCGCATCTGCGCTTCCACCATGCCCTGCTCTCCGGCCTGCTGGTACCAGTCGATGGCTTTCGCCTTGTTTTGGACCGTTTCGCCCCGGTCATACAGTACGCCGCACCAGTACATAGCGCGGACATGGTTCTGCAGCGCGGCCCGTTCGAAGCAGGCCAGGGACTGCCGTTCGTCCACGGGGATGCCGTCGCCCTCATAGTGCATCATGCCGCAGTAGAACTGCGCGTCCGCGCTGCCCTGCTGCGCGGCCCGCTGGAACCACTGCAGAGCGGCGGTCCGGTTGACGTATGTGCCCAGGCCCTTGTAGTACATCAGGCCGCAGCTGTACTGCGCGGCGGCATTTCCCATCTGCGCCGCCTGTTCATAAGCGGCCAGCGCGTCGGGATACCGCTTGGCCGCGTAGGCGCTCTGCGCGGTGCTGAGGGCGGACTCCAGGGAGTTGACGCGCTCCTTCAGATCCTTCAAAGAGGCTCTCTGCTGCGCCTCCTGCCGCCGCTGCTCCCTCCATTTTTGGAATATACCCAAAACTTTCACCGCCTATCTTTCCAGTAATATGTTCGAGACTCAATTATACCCTCTTCAGCCGCATTTTGTCAAATCAGCCGGACCCGGAAGGAAAACGCGATATCCTCTTCCGCGCTGATATGGTATGCTTTCTCCACGTCCGCGCCAAAGCTGTCGATGCCGCCCACGCCGCGCATGGCGCCGCATACGGTCACAACCGTGCGCACCGGCCTGGGAAGCTCATAGCTGTGCGCGGCCTGTTCCAGCTCCTGGGGGGTGTGGGGCAGGGCGGAGAAGGCAAAGGGACTGCCGGATTTCTCCAGCAGCAGCTGTGCGCCGTCCGCCATATGCAGCGATGCCGCCCAGGTGTCTGTGTGACAGCCGCACTCCTGGGGAACCAGGTAGGGAGGAATATGGGGGACCTCCTGGTGCCAGCCGAACGCGCCGCCCTTTTTCCGGTCTGGATAGGTCTCCCCGGACAGGCCCAGCCAGCTGGTCCGCTCCACCGGCACAGGCGTGGCGAAACGAAGTCCCAGCAGGGGCAGCTGCGGTCTGCCGGTCTGGCCGTGATAGAGGACCGATACGTCCAAACAGCCGCGGTCTGTCACCGTATAAGCGACCTCCGTACAAAGTCCCGGCAGCGCAGGCGCGGTATAGGTATAGCGGATACAGACGCCCGTTTCGCTCTCCTGCAAAATCTGTATGCCGCCGCACTTCTGCCAGGCGTCCGCCGCCGCCCAGACGGAGCTGTTCCAGGCAAATCCATTCCCCAGATCGTTTTCCGTAGGGGCGCGCCAGTAGGCGGGGCGGGGCGCGCGCCACAGCCACTCCCGGCCACCGGAAATCAGAGAGACCGGTCCGCCTTCGGGGTAGGAGAAGAGGATTTCAAAATCCTTACCCCGGACGCCCAGCGCGCCGTCGCCGCGCGCCGTCCGGAGGGGGGAGGACTTTCCCGGCGCAGGGAGAAGGGCAGCAGCGCGGCGGTTTGCAGCGTCGTGGGCGGCGCGTTCCTCCGGACTGGCATACCAGTAGCGCACCTCCTGCATAGCTGG
Organism: Oscillospiraceae bacterium; assembly: GCA_022800665.1. Taxonomy (GTDB): domain Bacteria; phylum Bacillota; class Clostridia; order Oscillospirales; family Oscillospiraceae; genus Pelethomonas. Next base: position 25,025 of record JAAWQS010000018.1, on the reverse strand, counting down.
CTTTTCCGTGCCGTCCGCAAAGACAATGCCGTTGCCGCTGAATGCGTAGTCGCTCTGCCGGTCGCCGAAATCGCCGCCGTAGCCAAGAACCCGGCGCCCATGGCAATCCGTGTGCCAGAGGGCTTGGTCCATATAGTCCCAGATGAAGCCGCCCTGATACTGGGGGAACTCCTCCGAAAGCCGGATATAGCTCTCCATACCGCCCAGGGAATTGCCCATGTCGTGCATGTACTCGCACAGCAGAAAGGGTTTTCCGCCGTGGGGCTGACGGCCCTCCAGATACGCCCGGACATCCTCCGGCGGCGCGTACATCCGGCTCTCCACATCGGAAATCTGATTGAAAGCGCGGTTGTGGAACACCCCCTCGTAGTGGACCAGACGGCTGGGGTCCTGGGACCGGAAGAACTCCGCCATAGCCAGAATATTTTCTCCCGCGTAGGACTCGTTTCCGCAGGACCAGAAGAGGATGGCGGTATGATTTTTGTCCCGTTCAAACATGGAGCGGGCGCGGTCCACAGAGCAGTCCCGCCACTCCGGCAGGCTCCCTGGGACGTTCCAGCTGGGCTCCACCTTCCCCAGCTTCTGCCAGGAGCCGTGGCTCTCCAGATTTGTCTCGTCCATCATATAGATGCCGTTCCGGTCGCACAGGCAGTACCAGGGGGTCTGATTGGGGTAATGGCAGGTGCGGACCGCATTGATATTGTTCCGGCGGAACACGGACATGGCGGCCTCCATGTCATCCTGACGGATGGCGCGGCCCCGGTCCGGGCTCCACTCGTGGCGGTTCACGCCGTTGAGCAGCAGGCGCTCTCCGTTGAGCAGCATAACCCCGTCCTTCAGCTCGAAGCGGCGGAAGCCAATGTCATACGGGACAACCTCTGCTGCTGTTCCGTTGGCCGTATGCAGCGTCAGCGTCACCTGATACAGCTCCGGAGACCGATGCTGCCAGGGGCGGATATTTTCCAGGCGCAGGGGCTGGCTGCGGAAGTATTTTCCGTCCTGGCGCAGAGACAGGGAGCCGTCAAAGAGAACCCCCTGGCCGGGATGGGAAATATGGCAGTGTACGTCCGCGCCTGCCGTCTCGCCCTCCAGCAAAAGCCGGACAGACAGGACGCCGGTATGGTTGTCCTCCTCCAGACCAGCCTGCAGCCACAGGTCGGACAGATGCAGCGCAGGTTTGGCGTAGAGGTACACCGGGCGGAAAATCCCGCTGAACCGAAAGAAATCCTGATCCTCTATCCACGCCGCGCTGCTGCGCTTGTACACCTCTACGCACAGCCGGTTCCCCGTATCGCGGATATAGGGGGTGAGGTCAAAATCAGACGGCGTAAAGCTGTCCTCGCCGTAGCCCACAAAGCAGCCGTTGAGCCAGACATAAAATGCCTGCTCCACGCCCTGGAAGCTGATACAGATCCGCTTACCCCGCAGTCCCGGATCGAGGTCGAACTCCCGGATATAGCTGCCCACAGGGTCATCCTCCCAGTCGATCTGGGGCGGGCGGAGATTGGCGCGGCCGTCCCAGGGGTACAGCGTGTTGATATACTGAATCTGCCCGTATCCCTGCAGCTCCATGTGGCCGGGGACCTGGATGGAGCCAAAACCGGAGGCGTCAAAATCCTCCTGCCAGAAATTTTCCGGACGGAGGGCGGGGGCCTTGCTCCAGGCAAAACGCCACAGCCCGTCCAGAGACTGGCGCAGGGAAGAACAGCCCTGTTCCAGCTCGGCGGCGGAAGCGAAGCAAGCGTGGTCGGAATGGGCGTCCAGGCGGTTTACCTGGAACACAGTGGGGTCGGAAAGCCAGCGGATGTCTGCCTGCATGACAAAAATCTCCTTTTTATATTTTCTGTTGACGTACCGCAGCCAGCGGGAAAAGAAAAATTGCCAGCAAAGGGAAAGTATGCTATACTCGAAGCATCCCGAACCAAAGGAGAACAACTATGGAACCTGTCTACTACACCGTTCAGACCATCAACGGCGATTATGCCTACCTCCTCAGCGACAGCGGCGTGGACAACCAGGTGGCAATATTTCTGCTGCCGGAGGGGACGGACGTGGGAAGCAGGCTGCTGTTCGAAAACTTCGAGTGGACGCTGCTTGCCTGAACACAGCGGGGGACGAGGCCGTGCAGCGGTCCCGCCCCCGTTTTTTTCTCCTGCTATTCCCTGATAAAAGGGTCATATCGTTACCGGGCAAGGATCCAGGATCAGCAGCGGATTTGAGAGGGCATTAAAGTTCTTTTTGATACTTTTTCTTGAAAGAAAAAGTATCAATCCCGCTTCCAGGACGCGCCTTCTCTGGTGTCGGCCACTGTTATGCCCCGTGCCTTCAGTTCGTCGCGAATTCGGTCTGCTTCTGCAAAATTCTTTGCCTTTTTCGCCTCCGCGCGCTGTAGGACCAGCGCGTCAATCTCCGGGTCGCCCTCGCCGGTGATGACAATGCCGCCGGAAGCCGCCGTCTTGACATTGGCGTCCGCCTCGCGCCTGGCGGCGGCTTTCTCCAGCAGCCCCAGACTCAGCACCTGGTCAAAGCTGTCTAAAAGAGCCAGCTTTGTCTCGTCGTTGGACGGCATCTTCAGCACATCGTAGAGGGCGGTCACGCCCAGGGAGGTGTTCAGGTCATTGCCCATCGCCTTGCAGAATTTTTCCTTCTGGACCTGGAAGGCCGCCTCGTCCACCGCGCCATCGCCCGGCTTCAGCGACGCGATGCGGGCAATCAGCTTGCTATACGCGCCCTGGGCGTTGTCCAGATTCTCCCACGTAAATACCAACGCCTTGCGGTAGTGGCTCTGGAGGCAGAAGAGGCGGTAGGCCAGGGGATCGTAACCTTTTTCCTCCAGAAGAGATACGGTCAGAAATTCCCCTTTGCTCTTGCTCATCTTGCCGCTGTTTGTGTTCAAATGCAGCACATGCATCCAGTAATTGCACCACTTATGTCCCAGAAACGCCTCGCTCTGGGCAATCTCGTTGGTGTGGTGGGGGAAGGCGTTGTCAATGCCGCCGCAGTGGATGTCCAAATCTTCCCCCAGGTGTTTCATGGAGATGCCGGAGCACTCAATATGCCAGCCGGGGTAGCCGACGCCCCAGGGGGAGTCCCATTTCAGAGCCTGATCCTCAAATTTGGACTGGGTGAACCAGAGGACGAAGTCGTTTTTGTTCCGCTTATTGGCGTCCTCCTCCACGCCCTCCCGGACGCCCACCGCCAGGTCCTCCGCATCGTGGTCGTTGAAAATGTAGTACCGGTCCAGCTTGCTGGTATCAAAGTACACGTTGCCGCCGGAGAGGTAGGCATATCCTTTTTCAATCAGGCCGGAAATAATATGGATATACTCCCCGATGCAGTTGGTAGCCGGTTCCACTACGTCGGGACGCTTGATATTGAGCTTCCGGCAGTCGTCGAAAAAGGCGCCGGTATAGAAGGCGGCGATGTCCATGACCGATTTTTGTTCCCGCTTCGCGCCCTGGAGCATTTTGTCCTCGCCGGTATCGGCGTCGGAGGACAGATGGCCCACGTCGGTGATATTCATAACGCGCTTGACATTGCGGCCCTCGTAGCGCAGGAATTTTTCCAGGACATCCTCCATGATATAGCTGCGGAGATTGCCGATGTGGGCGAAGTGGTAGACTGTAGGTCCGCAGGTATACATTTTGACAAGCTCCGGGTGATTGGGGATGAATTCCTCTTTTTTATGGGATGCGGAGTTATAGAGATACATGTTCCGTTCCTCCTTTGGATGGATGGCATTTTTGCGTTCCGTTTTCACGGCTCTTTGCAGGGCCTCAAAATTATCCTCATTATATTACCAGCCTCTCCCTTTGGTGTCAAGTTGTCGTGTGGGAATAAAATGTTTTTCAGACCCCCTATTGACAAACAGGGCAATTTGTGTATAATACAAAGGATGAATAATTGCTCATATATTCATTTGTTCAAGCATTAGTTCAACAGAGGAGGGGCGCTATGAGTAAAGAGCCTGTGGAGCTGTGCGAGATCAGCGTGATCCATGAGGATGTCCTTGCGCGTGTGAAAGCCAAAATGCCTGACGAGGAGCCTGTGTATGAGGTTTCCGAGTTATTTAAGGTGTTTGGGGACACCACGCGGGCCCGTATTATCTGCGCGCTGAATATCGAGGAGATGTGCGTGTGCGATCTGGCTGCGCTGCTGAGTATGAGCCAGAGCGCGATCAGCCACCAGCTGCGGCTGCTGAAGGTATCGCGGATCGTCAAGAGCCGCAAACAGGGGAGAGTGGTCTATTATTCCCTGGATGACACCCATATCAATCATATTTTCGCTACGGCGTTTGAGCACGTCATGGAAGAAATGGAGGGATAAGCCATGGAAGAGGCAAAAAAGACGGCGATGGACAGCGGTCATATCCATGAGCACGACGAGCGCTGCCATCATCATGAACATCACGAGCATCATGAGCATCACCATGCGCATGAACACCACGAACACCACCATCACGGGGACAGCTGCGGCCATGAACATCACCACGAGGAGGGCTGCTGCGGCTGCGGCCATGACCACAACCACGAGCAGGCCCCCGCCGAGGCGCGGAAGGAGCTTCTGATTCTTGCTGCCGGCGCGGCGCTGCTGTGCCTGGGACTGGGGCTGCGGGCGCTGCTGCCAAGCCCGCTGGCCGGTACGGTTGTCCTGACGGCGGCATTCATCCTGATGGCGTTTGACATCGTTGTGCAGGCAGTCAAAAATATCCTGCGTGGCGATATCTTCGGGGAGAGCTTTCTGATGACCGTAGCCGGTACCGGCGCAGCCTGCATCGGTGAAATCCCGGAGGGGGCGCTGGTGTTCCTGCTCTACCGTTTGGGAGAATACCTCCAGACAAAGGCGGTTTCCTCCTCCCGGAAATCCATCTCCGCGCTGCTGGATGTACGCCCGGACCACGCCAATCTCCTGGAAAACGGCAAGGTCAGGGAAGTGCAGGCGGAGGAAGTGGAGGTCGGACAGACAATTTTGGTGCGGGCAGGGGAAAAAGCGCCGCTGGACGGCGTCGTACTCTCCGGCAGCTCCCAGCTGGACACCGCCGCTCTGACCGGCGAGTCCATGCCCAGGGAGATCGTTCCCGGCCAGCAGGTCATGGCAGGCTGCATCAATCTCAGCGGCGCGCTGGAGCTGCGGGTGGAAAAATCCTTCGGCGAGTCCACTGCCAGCAAAATCCTGGAGATGGTGGAGAACGCATCGGAAAAGAAGTCCGCCAGCGAGAAGTTCATTACCCGCTTCGCACGGGTCTATACGCCGGTGGTCTGCCTGGCGGCTGCGCTGGTAGCGTTCCTTCCGCCGCTGGCGGGGATGATGCCCTGGAGCCAATCCATCTACAGCGCGCTTTGCTTCCTGGCCATCTCCTGCCCCTGTGCGCTGGTGATTTCCGTGCCGCTGAGCTTTTTTGCCGGGATAGGCCGCGCCTCCAGAGAGGGCATTCTGGTGAAGGGCGGCAACTACTTGGAGACATTGTCCAACGCTGAGATCGTGGCTTTTGACAAGACGGGTACGCTCACAGAGGGGCGTTTTACGGTGTCGGAGCGCCTTCCAGTTGACGGCGTATCAAAGGAACAGCTGCTGTCGCTGGCGGCGTTGGCCGAGAGCCGGTCCACGCATCCCATTGCGCAGTCCATTCTGGCGGCTGCCGGTACCGTGGATACGGAGACGGTAAGCGACGCGCAGGAAAGCGCTGGCCACGGCGTTGCCGTTACCGCCGCCTGCGGACACATTATAGCCGGAAAACGGCAATATTTAGCAGAAAACGGTATTGATGTTCCGGAAGCTGGTACAGGGAGCGCAACAGCGGTTCATGTAGCGTTGAACGGAGCATATCAGGGGGCCGTACTTTTGCGCGACGCGCCAAAGCCGGATGCGGCGAAAGCGATTTCCGCCCTGAAGGCGTTGGGCGTCCGGCAGACCGTCATGCTCTCCGGCGACAGCCGGCAGGCGGCGGAAGAGATTGGCAGGGAGCTGGGCTTAGACGCCGCCGTCGGCCAGCTGCTGCCGGAGGATAAGCTCAACGAGCTGGAACGCCTGCGCGGACAGCTCAGTGAAAAAGGGAAGATTCTCTATGCCGGGGACGGCATCAACGACACGCCGGTCTTAGCCGCCGCCGATATCGGTATTGCTATGGGCGGACTGGGCGCGGATGCCGCGATTGAAACTGCTGACGTTGTGATTATGGGGGATGAGCCGAAGATGGTGGCCGCCGGCATCCAAATCGCCCGGCGCACATCCAGGATTGCTTCGGAAAATATTGTTTTCTCCATTGCCGTCAAAATCCTGGTGATGCTTCTGGCTGTCATGGGATTGGTAGAGCTTTGGGCGGCAGTGTTTGCGGATGTGGGCGTCTGCATGATCTGTATTCTCAATACGCTGCGAATCAATCGCGGAACCTTGCGCAGCATCTGAAACCGAACCGCGCCTCCGGGCCTGCAAAGCGCAGGCAGGAAGCGCGGTTTTATTGACGGCCCGTCCGGAATCATGGGACGAAGCCTTCCGATTCGACATAAAAATTTTTGTGGACAAAGACGGCATATCCGTGTAAAATAAAAGACGTCGTATATCGCGCCACTGAAAAAACAGAGCGCACGAGGGGAGGTAAATGGGGATATATGCGGATTGAACAAAATAAAAATTTTGCTCAATCGAGTGGAGGCCAAACCGCCCAAATACAGCAAAATGCCTTTTTTGCGGCGTTTCAGGCTCCGCAGATCCCCAGCTGCTTATGACAAACTATCGAGATCACGCGCCGCAGATTCTCTGCGACTTTTTATCTTACCACGAAAACATCAAGGCCCACTCGCAGAAAACCGTTGACGAATACTTTCTGGACCTGCGGAATTTTTTCCGCTACATGAAACAGTCACGGGACCAATCCCTGCGGGATACGCCCTGGGATGAAATCTCCATCATGGACGTGGACGCCGCATTCATCCGCACCATCACGCTGACCGACATCTACGGCTACCTGACCTTTCTCAGCCGGGACCGTGCGCAGCAGCCCAACAGCCGCCGTACGGAATACGGTCTGTCCGCCACAACGCGCGCCAGGAAAATTGCAACCCTGCGCTCTTTTTTCAATTATCTCACAAAAAAAGTACATATTCTGGACGATAACCCCATAAAAGACATGGATTCGCCCAAATTAAAGAAAACCTTGCCCAAATACCTCACACTGGACGAAAGCCTGGAGCTTCTCAACAGTGTGGACGGCGCAAACAGCGAGCGCGATTACTGCATTCTGACCCTCTTCCTCAACTGCGGCCTGCGGATTTCCGAGCTGATCGGCTTGAATCTCAACGACATCCAGGACGACGCCCTGCGGGTTTTGGGTAAGGGCAATAAAGTGCGCATTGTCTACCTCAACGACGCCTGTAAAGACGCCCTGGAGCAGTACCTTGCCGTGCGCCGTCCCATCGGCGGCAAGGACCAGAACGCCCTGTTCCTGTCCGCGCGGGACCAGCGGATCAGCCGCTCCAATGTCCATGCCCTGGTCAAAAAACGCCTCAGCCAGGCCGGTCTGGACAGCGCACAGTATTCCTCCCACAAGCTCCGCCATACCGCCGCTACGCTCATGCTGCAAAACGGCGTTGACGTCAAGGCTGTTCAGGAGGTCCTGGGGCACGAACATTTGAATACCACGGAAATTTACACCCACATTGATAACGAGGCCCTGCGGGTTGCCGCGAGGGCCAACCCGCTGGGAAAGGTGAAGCCGAAAAAATGAATCTTACAATTACCCCCGCCTACGATGTTCCCCAGGAAATCGGCGAACTGTTTGCGGAATACACAGGAATGCTCCTTGAGAATGCCCCGGATTTCCGGCAGTACCTGGAGCTGCAGAACTATGATGACGAACTACTGCATCTGGAGGCAAAATATGGCCTGCCGGACGGCAGACTGTACCTGGCGCGCTGGGACGGCGCGGCGGCGGGCTGCATCGGACTGCGGCGGCTTGACAGTATGCGCTGCGAGATGAAGCGTCTGTATGTAAGGCCAGCTTTTCGGGGATTGAAAACCGGCAGGGCCCTGGCAGAAAAGCTGATTGCGGACGCACGGGAAATCGGTTACAGCCGTATGTTGCTGGACACCTTCCCTTTTCTCCGCTCCGCTGTCAAGATGTATCATGACTTGGGATTTTATGAGATTCCCAGCTATAACAACAGCCCGATGGACGGTCTGGTATATCTGCAATTGGACCTGTAGGCGGAGGTATACAGACGGTCTATCCCCGCCGGACGCCGGTAAAATGCAGGAACCGTATGCCCCGGTATTGATAGGTGCTTAAAGGGCGGTAATCGGCATCGTAGCTGTGGGCCGCGAGCAGTACGTCTCCAGGCCGCCGGGCGGGCCGCCGCAGAAGCGCAACCACTACCGGCGAGTGATTCCACGCCGCGCCGTCGAAGGACAGCTGCACCACATCTCCGGGCAGGATCTGACTGATGGACGCTGTCACGGCTGCAGGACCCTGCGACGTCTCTTCCCTAGTCATAAAGTTATAGAAATACTCCACTCCTGTCCAGGCAGGGGCCTTGTTGTTGGCGTCTATATAGTACCAGCCCAGGTCCTTGGTATAGTTCATCACGCCGCTGCCCGCATAGACGCATTGGGACGCAAAATTGGTGCAGTCCCCGCCGATTCTGTCATAGTCGTAAAATGCTGGATTCCGGCCATAGGCCCACCGGTGCGCATACCGTACCGCCGCCGCCCGGTTGTAGGGAAACAAGATGGTTCCATCCTTCAAGAGAAAATCACCCCTTCCACACAGCATATGCGGAAGGGGCGGCATATGTGTTACGGCTCCTGTTTTTCTTTTTCCCGGCGGTACTGTCCCAGCAGGCCGTCATATTTCCGGCCTGTGAGGCGGTAATACATCTCAAATCCTATGGTCATTGCGGCAAATATAACCAGAAAAATTCCCAAAAAAACCATCCAGGATTCTCTTTCCATGGGAAACCATTGGAACGCCCAAGCCGTGACGGCCAGCAGAGGCAGGAACAACAGGCAGAACAGAGCCAGACGCCAGGTATACCGCAGTTTCTGGAATACCCAATCCGTGAAGCACAGTCCCTGAATCAGCGACCCCGCAGCGCATACCAGCAGCAGCGTCCACAGCATGGAGGTTTCCACCTGCGTCCTTTTGGATGCCGCGCAGCAAATCAGGTAGACCAGCATGGTCCCTAAATACAGAAGACCGGCAGCAACCTTCCATTCCAAAACCGCGTTCCAAAACTTGTTCATTTTCCAAAACTCCTTTCCAACTCATGCAGTTTCTCCTTCAAATCCGCGGCGTACTGGCGGGACACATACAGCCTCTCCCCTCCGTCCACCGTCACCAGCATCCGTCCCCCCAGCTCCGGCCGGACGGAACGGATGCGGCGGAAGTTGACGATGGCGGACCGGCTGACCCGGAGGAAATCCAGTCCCCGCAGGCCCTCCTCCAGCTCGTACAGCCGCAGAGCGCATTCGTAGACCGCCTGTCCGGTATAGAGGAATGTGCGCTTATCCGCCGTGTCGATGTAGAGGATATCCTTTGTGTCCAGCAGGTGGAGTTCCCCGTCCAATGTGCCCACCAGCTTTTTCTGGTGAATACGCAGCATGGCGACCAGATGCAGGATGTCTTCATCCGCCTGGCGGCAGTTGATGACGACCTCTGTCTCGGAAAAGGCCGGGTCCTGGTTCAGCGTGATTTTCATGCCATCGCCTCCTTCTGGAACCATTGTAACAGAGCAGAGCGGAAATGCAAGGCGTTTTGCCTCAGTGGCGTTTGTGGGGAGCTGAGTGGAAAGTTTGGAGGACTGCCCTGCGCAGGACAGTCCTCCGTTATTTTAATCTGCTGCTCAATCACACCAGAACGGCCCGGTGGAAGACCTTCTTTCCCTTCTTAATCAGGACGCCTTCCCCGCTGAAAAGCTCCTGGGAAAACTTCTGGTCGATATCCGCCACCTTCTCGCCGTTCACGGACACGCCGCCCTGCTGTACCAGCCGCCTGGCTTCGCCCCTGGAGGCCGCGAGGGAACAGGCCGTCATCAGATGCAGAATCCCGATCTGCCCGTCCTCAAACTGCTCCCCGGTCAGGGCAGTGGTAGGCATATCCGACCGGTCCCCGCCGCCGCCAAATAATGCGCGGGCCGACTCCTGGGCCTTGTTGGCCTCCGCCTCGCCGTGGACCATGCTGGTCAGCTCCCAGGCCAGAATCTCCTTGGCGCGGTTGAGCTGGCTGCCCTCCCAGCCGTCCATTTCGTTGATCTGCTCCAAAGGCAGGAATGTCAGCATACGGATGCACTTCATCACGTCCGCGTCCTCCACATTCCGCCAGTATTGGTAGAAGTCGTAGGGCGTGGTTTTGTTGGCGTCCAGCCACACGGCGTTTCCGGCGGTCTTGCCCATCTTATTGCCCTGGGCGTCTGTGAGCAGGGTGATGGTCATAGCATGGGCGTCCTTCCCCAGCTTCCGGCGGATCAGCTCCGTGCCGCCCAGCATGTTGGACCACTGGTCATTTCCGCCGAACTGCATGTTGCAGTCGTAGCGCTGGAAGAGGTGGTAGAAGTCGTAGGACTGCATAATCATATAGTTGAACTCCAGGAAGCTCAGCCCCTTCTCCATCCGCTGCTTGTAGCAGTCCGCCCGCAGCATGTTGTTCACGGAGAAGCACGCGCCCACTTCCCGCAGAAGCTCTACATAATTCAGACCCAGCAGCCAATCGGCATTGTTGACCATCTGCGCTTTGCCCTCGCCAAACTCGATAAACCGCTCCATCTGACGCTTGAAGCACCCGGCGTTGTGGTCAATATCCTCTTTGGTCAGCATCTTGCGCATGTCTGTGCGGCCCGACGGGTCGCCGATCATGGTGGTTCCGCCGCCGATGAGGGCGATGGGCCGGTTGCCTGCCATCTGCAGACGCTTCATCAGTGTCAGAGCCATAAAGTGGCCTGCGGTCAGGCTGTCCGCCGTGCAGTCAAAGCCAATATAAAAGGTGGCCTTTCCGGCGTTGATCATCTCGCGGATTTCTTCCTCATTTGTGACCTGTGCAATAAGGCCCCGTGCCACTAATTCTTCATAAAGCTGCATGAATGATTCTCCTATTCAAAATAAATTGTATCCGTTGGTTCAGGCGGTAAGCGCACCGCGGCGGCTCCGAAGGACATTGTATACAACCACTGACACAACCACAACCGCGGCTCCCACCATCGAGAGCAGGCCAATGCGCTCATGGTAGAATACCGCCACCAGGATTGGGTTCAGAACCGGCTCGATTCCAGAAATCAGGGACGCAGTAACAGCCGGTGTCGTGCGCAGTCCAATGCACATCAGCACATAGGCCAGCCCCACCTGGAACGCGCCCAGAACGACGGCGCTGGCCAGCGCGGCAGGCGTAAACACTGTCTCCTGCAAAAGAAACGGAAATCCCAGCGCCACGCTCAGCGTGTCCCCCCAGAACACGGAGGAAATCGGGTCTGCATCGGGCATATCGTTCAAAAGGAACACGCCCGCGTAGGTCAGGCCGGAAATCAAGGCCAGTACATTCCCCAACATCTCCCCTGCCTCCAGGCTGTCCACAAAAAAGCACACCACGCCCAGCAGTACCAGCACACACGCCGCAATATCCAGCTTTTCCGGCCTCTTCTTCCAAAACAGGATTCCCAGAAGAATAACAAAAATCGGCGCAGTAAACTGGAGCACAATAGTATTCGCTGCGGTGGTCAGCTTGTTTGCCAGGGAAAACAGCACGTTGGTGCCGCAGACGCTGATGGTCCCCAGGGCAATCCAGCGGTTAAAGCGCAGCCTGTGGCGGCTGAGCAGCAGGTATCCGCCCACCACCAGCAGCGCCACAATATTCCGCGCACTGTTGATGCTCATACCGTTCCAGGGAATCACCTTGATGCACAGTCCGCCGATGCTGTACAGCACAGCGGCAATAAAGACGAACAGCGTTCCCCGCCGCCGTTCTCTCAAATCTACATCTTGTCGCTGCAAAAAAACACCCCCTGTCCTTTGTACTCCGCCAAGCGGCGGAAGTTGGACAGAGGGCGATTCATCGCGGTACCACCTCTGGTTCACCGTCCCCTCGCAGGAAACGGCCTCATAAAGTCCGGTCAGGACTTTCACGCTGTATCGGGCGCGCCCGGCGGAGCCTACTTACTGATTCGGTCCGCTGCTCCGGGATGTATTCGCACCGCCGCCCTCTCCCCTTTCCACCATCCAGGGGTTCTCTTGGCAGGGTTCTGCCGCGCTACTTCTTCCCATCATCGCGTTATCAGATGGTAGTATAGCGGGAAAAGGGGCGTTTGTCAATGGGGAATTTCCACTTTTTTAAGCCTTCATGACCTTTGCCATAACAGCCAGGCCCTTGTCGATCTCCTCCCTGGTAATGACCAGCGGCGGCAGCAGGCGCAGGGTATCCTTCCCGGCGGTCAACGCCAGCAGGCCGCTGGCCATCAGCCGGTCCTTCAGTTCCTTGTGGGCCATCCCCTGCACGCCTACGCCAATCATGAGGCCCATCCCCCGGATGCCGGACACATAGGGACTGTTCAGCGCGGCAATGCCGTCCCGGAGATACCGCCCCTTTTCCTTCACTTGCTCCAGGAAATCCTCCGTCAGCGTATCCATAACCACGTTTCCCGCCGCGGCAGCGATTGGGTTGCCGCCGAAGGTACTGCCGTGATCGCCGGTTCCCAGTACCTTCCGGCACTTCTCGTTTGCCAGGAAGCCGCCAAAGGGCAGTCCGCCCGCGATGCCTTTTGCAAACGTCACCACATCCGGATGCACGCCGAACTGCTGGAACGCAAATACACTTCCCGTACGGCCCATACCAGTCTGCACCTCGTCAATGAGCAGCAGCCAATCCCGCTCTGCGCAGAGCTTTGCCACCGCCTGTACAAAATCCTTGTCCAGCGGGTTCACGCCGCCCTCGCCCTGGATCAGCTCCATCATCACCGCGCACACATCCCCATCGGCCTCGGCCATCAAACTGTTCATGTTGTTTGCCTCCGCATAGCGGAAGCCCTCGGTAAAGGGGAAAAAGAAGTCGTGGAAATGGTCCTGCCCTGTAGCCTTCAGGGTGGTGATGGTGCGGCCATGGAAGGAGTTGCGCAGCGTAATGACTGTCGCCCGGCCCTTTCCGTACTTCTCAAAGGAGTATTTCCGGGCCAGCTTAATCATACCCTCGTTGGCCTCCGCGCCGGAGTTGCCGAAAAAAACCGCCGCCATGCCGGAGGCCGGTACCAGCTTGGAAGCAAGCTTGGCATAAGGCTCGGTATAGAACAGGTTGGAGATATGCCCCAGCTTCATTGCCTGGTCATAGATCGCCTTGGCCCAGGCTTCGTTGGCATAGCCCAGGGAGCATACGCCGATACCGGAGGTAAAGTCGATGTACTCCTTTCCGGCGGTATCGTATACCGTCGCGCCGCTGCCGCGGTCGATTGCCAGCTGATTGCGGCCATAGGTCTGCATCACATAGCGTTCGTCCAGGGCCTTTATCTCTTCAAAAGTCATTGTCAGGTCAGTCCTTTCTCACCAAATCATGGTCCCGATCCCCGCATGGGACAGGACTTCAATCAAAATCGAATGGGGGATTCTTCCATCCAGTATATGCGTCCGCCGGACGCCGCTGCGCACCGCGTCCACACAGCACTCCACCTTCGGGATCATGCCGCCGGAGATGACGCCGTCCTCCACCAGCCCCGGCACGTCCGCCAGACGCACCTGGGAGATCAGGGTATCCTCGTCGTTCCGGTCCCGGAGCAGACCCCGGATATCGGTCAGCAGAATCAGCTTTTCCGCGCCCACCGCCACGGCAATTTTTGCCGCCGCAGTATCCGCGTTTATATTGTAGCTGGTTTCGGCATCCAGTCCCTGGGCGACCGTGGAGACGACAGGGATAAAGCCGTCCTGAATCGCATCCTGAATGACCGTTGGGTCCACTGCCGTGATCTCCCCCACCAGACCGTAATCCACGCCGTTTTCCGTCCGGCGTCTGGCCTGCAGCATACTGCCGTCCAGTCCGCACAGGCCCACCGCACGGCCTCCGGCGCGGTTCAGGGTCATGACCAGGTTTTTGTTGACCTTGCCGCAGAGGACCATCTGCACCGCATCCATGGTTTCCTCGTCGGTGTAGCGCAGGCCGTTGATAAACCGGCTCTCTTTTCCGATCTTCTGCAGCAGCTCGTTGATCTCTGGCCCGCCGCCGTGGACCACGACAACGTTGATGCCCACCAGACGCAGGAGGATGATATCATTGATGACATCCTTGCGCAGTTCTTCGGAGATCATGGCGTTGCCGCCGTATTTGATAACCACGGTTTTCCCGTAGTAACGCTGGATATAGGGCAGGGCTTCTACCAGCACCTGCGCTCTGTCCGAGTGGCTGAATTGCATATATGCCCCCTCCTTACGTCCGGTAATCGCCGTTGATTTTGATATAGTCGTAGGTGATATCACAGCCCCAGCAGGTACAGGAGCCGTTCCCCTCACCCATAACAATGTCGATGACTATTTCGTCCTCCGTGAGAATTTTCTTTGCCAAATCCTCGTCAAACGCCAGGCCCCGCCCCTGCTCACAGACCAAAATGGTTCCAGCGCGGGAGGCAAAGCGGACATCCACATGCTCCGGGTCAAACTGCTCGCCGGAATATCCCATCGCGCACAGCACCCGGCCCCAGTTGGCGTCGCAGCCGAAAACAGCGGCCTTTGTCAGCGTGGAGGCAATCACCGACTTGGAGACCGTCTCCGCCTGGGCCTCATTCTCCGCCCCCTTCACTGTGCAGGTAATCAGGTGTTTTGCGCCCTCGCCGTCCTTGGCCATCTTCCGGGCCAGCTGTACGCACAGCTCCTGCAGCGCAGATGCAAAGGCATCGTAATCCACGCCCTTTTCCGCAATTTCCGGGTTTCCTGCCAGACCGTTGGCCAGCACACAGCAGGTATCGTTGGTAGATGTGTCCCCATCCACGCTGATGCGGTTGAAGCTGACGCGGGCGGTCTCCAGCAGAGCCTCTTTTATCATGGCGGGAGAAATCGCGCAGTCAGTGGTGATAAAGCAGAGCATTGTCCCCATATTGGGGTGAATCATACCGCTGCCCTTGGCGATTCCGCCTATACGCACCGTCTTTCCGCCCACCGTGGTCTCCACAGCGGCCTCCTTTTTGACGGTATCGGTGGTCATAATGGCACAGGCCGCGGCGTCGCTGGCCTCCGCACTCTGTTCCAGCAGGCCGCAGAGCGTAGGTATGCCCTCCACAATGGCCCCCACGTTTAGCGGCTGGCCGATTACGCCGGTAGACGCCACCAGCACGTCCTCCCCTTTGCAGCCAAGAGCGGCAGCAGCAGCTTCGCACATTCTGCGGGCATTGTCCTCCCCTCCGGGGGCGCAGGCGTTGGCATTGCCGCTGTTGGCGATGATGGCCCTGGCCTTGCCATCCGCCAGATGGTTTTTTGTCACATGGATTGGCGCGGCTTTTACAACGTTCTTCGTAAACACCGCGGCAGCGGCGCAGTCCGTATCAGACACGATCAACGCCACGTCCTTTTTATTGACGTTGTGGGTCTTCACGCCCACATGGAGCCCTGCCGCCCGAAACCCACGGGCCGCGCACACTCCGCCTGTAATCTGTTGCAACATGGTATTCTCCTGCTATCCATTGATAGTATATAGTAAGATTATGCAATGTAAATCCTGTTTCCTGCTACAAACTATGCAAATGCTGTTCAATTCTCTCTCAGATATGCAATCCTTCCGTCTCGCAGAATCCCAGCATCAGGTTCATATTCTGTACCGCCGCACCGGACGCGCCTTTGCCCAGGTTGTCAAAGAGGGCTGTGATGGTAAACTGTCCGTCGTTCCCCGCCACGATCAGGCGCAGGCTGTCGCTGCCCATTTTGGCGTTGGCGTATAGCTTGCCGCAGTCGTCCAGCGGAGCCACTGTTACCAGCGGCTGTCCGGCATAGTAGTCCGCAAGCTGCTGCCGCACTTCGCCAAGTGCAGACACGCCGCGCAGATGTTCCATATGGAAAGGAACCATTGCAGCCATACCCTTATAATAGTCGTCCACAATGGGGACAAAAACCGGCGTTTTTTCCAGTCCGCAGACGCCCCGCATTTCCGGCAGGTGCTTATGGCTCTGTCCAAGGGCATAGGGCGATGGCGACGAGAGCTCGTCCGCCCTGTCCGCCGCCTCATAGCCGGCAATCATTTTCTTTCCGCCGCCGGAATATCCTGTGAGGGAAAAGCAGCTGACGGCTGCATCTTCCGGCAGAAGCCCCACCTTGACCAGCGGATAGACAATGCTGATGAACCCGGTGGCGTGGCACCCCGGATTTGCTGTCCGTTTCGCGGAACGGATTGCCTCCCGCTGCTCCTTCGACAGCTCCGGGAAGCCGTACACCCAGCCGTCCGCCGTACGGTGGGCGGTAGAGGCGTCGATGATACGGGTATGGGGGTTCTCCACCAGCCCCACCGCCTCCACAGCAGCCGCGTCCGGCAGACACAGAAATACCAGATCGGATGCATTCATCAGTTTTTTCCGTTCCGCCGTGTCCTTGCGCTTTTCCTCGCTGATCAGCAGCAGCTCGATATCCTGCCGTTCAGCCAGACGGTCATAAATCTGGAGACCGGTCGTCCCCTCTTTGCCGTCGATATATACAACCGGTTTACTCATAGCCATCCTCCGTTTCACGGACGGCAGGCGCTGATAAACGTGCGCAGCTCCTGAATCTGCCGGGTAGTCTCCGCCACCGCCGGTCCGCCGTAGCTGCTCCGCTGGCCCATACAGGTCTCCAGCCGCAGCGCCTCGTACACATCTTCTTCAAACAGCGGAGAGATGTCCCGCAGTTCATCCAGCGTCAGCTCCTCCAGCAGTTTGCCCTGCTGTCCGCAGTAATAAACCAGATTGCCAACCGTGGTATAGGCATCCCGGAAGGGCATCCCTTTTTTGGTGAGATAGTCGGCGCAGTCGGTGGCGTTGATAAACCCGCCCCCTGCGGCCCGCCGCATCTTCTCCGGAAGAACGCGCATGGTTGACAGCATCCCCGTAAACACCGGCAGGCATATCTTTACCGTGTCCACCGCGTCAAACACCGGCTCCTTGTCCTCCTGCATATCCTTGTTGTAAGCCAGCGGCAGGCCCTTCATCGTGGTCAGCAGTCCCATCAGATCGCCGTACACCCGGCCCGTCTTGCCCCGCACCAGCTCCGCCACGTCGGGGTTCTTCTTCTGGGGCATGATGGAACTGCCGGTAGAGTAGGCGTCGTCCAGCTCAATAAACTTGAACTCCCAGCTGCACCAAAGGATGATTTCCTCGGAAAACCGGCTCAGGTGCATCATCAGAATGGACAGACCGCCCATCAGCTCAAGGGCGTAATCCCGGTCGGACACGCCGTCCAGACTGTTGGAGCAGGGGCGGTCAAAGCCCAGCGTCCGGGCTGTGGCCCAGCGGTCGATGGGATAGGTAGTTCCGGCCAGCGCGCCGCTGCCAAGGGGACATACATTCATCCGCCTCCGGCAGTCTACCAGCCGCTCCACGTCCCGGCGAAACTGTTCGCCGTAGGCCAGCAGGTGCTGGGCAAAGGAGATGGGCTGGGCGCGCTGGAGGTGGGTATAGCCGGGCATGACCGTATTTTGATGCCGCTCCGCCTGCATTAAAATGACATGCTGCAGATCAAGAATCTGGCCGATGATCTCCTCAATCTCCCGCCGCAGGTAGAGCCGCAGGTCCACAGCCACCTGATCGTTGCGGCTGCGGGCCGTGTGCAGCCGCTTCCCCGCCGCGCCGATACGCTCCGTCAGCAGGGCCTCCACATTCATATGGATGTCCTCGTTTTCGGCAGTGAATTCGATTTTCCCCGCCTCCACGTCCGCCAGGATGCTCTCCAGGCCCTGCCGGATCTGCTTCAGGTCCTCCTGGGAGATGATCCCCTGTTCCGCCAGCATTTTGGCGTGGGCCAGACTGCCCTGGATATCCTCGCGGTACATCCGGCAGTCAAACTGAATGGAGGAATTGAAATCATTAACTAAGCTGTCCGTCTCCTTGCGGAACCGCCCGCCCCATAGCTTCATAGGTCGTAACCTCGCAATTTCTTAAAGTTTATAATTGCGCAAAACAAAACTTTTGTGCAATCCAAGCGTATATCTCTAAAAAGTGGGAAGCGGCGGAGACGCTTACGTTCTCCGCCCCTAGTCTTCCCCATTTATAGATTATTAGAGCTTGCCCTCTTCCCGCAATGCCTGCACGGTATCGGGCAGGCCCCACAGATTGATAAAACCGGTAGCGTCGGTCTGGTCATAGTCGCTCTCCTCGAATGTCACCAGCTTCTCGGAATACAGGCTCTCAGGAGACGTGACGGCGGAGGTGACAATATTGCCTTTGTACAGCTTCAGCTTCACCTGTCCGGTAACGTGCTCCTGGGTCTTGACGGCAAACGCCTGCAGGCACTCCCGCAGAGTGGAGAACCACTTGCCGTTATACACCAGGTCGGCAAAATCCACTGCCAGCTTGCTCTTCATGTGCTTGGTGTCTTTATCCAGGCAAATCATTTCCAGCACCTCATGGGCGCGGTAGAGGATGGTTCCGCCGGGGGTCTCATACAGGCCGCGGTCCTTCATGCCCACCAGCCGGTTTTCCACGATATCCAGCAGGCCGATACCGTTCTCGCCGCCGATTTTGTTGAGCTTGCGGATGATATCGCTGCCCTTCATTTTCTCCCCGTCCAGCGCGACAGGCACGCCCTTGACGAAATCGATGGCCACAACGGCGGGCGTATCGGGAGCCTGGAAGGGGGAAACGCCCATCTCCAGGAAGCCGGGCTCGTCATACTTCGGCTCGTTGGCGGGGTCCTCCAGGTCCAGACCCTCATGGCTCAGATGCCACAGGTTCTTGTCCTTGGAATAGTTGGTTTCTCTGGAAATCTTCAGCGGCACATTGTGGGCCTCTGCGTAGTCGATCTCCTCCTCGCGGCCCTTGATGCTCCACTCGCGCCAGGGCGCGATAATGGTCATCTCCGGGGCCAGCCGCTTGATGGCCAGCTCGAAACGGACCTGATCGTTGCCCTTGCCGGTACAGCCGTGGGCAATGGCGTCCGCGCCCTCTTTCTTGGCGATTTCCACCAGGTGCTTGGCGATAATGGGGCGGGCAAAGGCGGTACCCAGCAGGTAATCCTCATACTTTGCGCCCATCATCATGGAGGGGATGATGACGTCGTCCACCATCTCGTCCACCATATCCTCAATATACAGCTTGGACGCGCCGGTCTTGATGGCCTTTTCCTCCAGGCCCTCCAGCTCGTCGCCCTGGCCCACGTCGGCGGCCATTGCAATGATCTCCGGATTATTGTAATTTTCCTTCAGCCAGGGAATAATGATGGATGTATCCAAACCGCCAGAGTAGGCCAGTACGATTTTCTTGACTTCTTTCTTACTCATAATAAAAACCTCCATTGGTTTATGTTTATAAAAGGGTCTGCTGGAACTTTGTGCATATATATTACAACATTGTGTTTTTTTATGCAATAGCAAGTTGTGATAAAATCTCGCAGACTCCCCCAAATCCCCTTGTGCATTTTACCGGAAAATCGGTCAAAACAGACTTTTACGCATCTTCCTATTGCCGGTTGGACCTGCTTATTTTCGATTGGAATGAATATATACTGTATATTGTATACTTTTTTTCATGCCTTTTCAATGCCGGTCCCGGTCCAGCGGGCCGGAGTTGGTGCAAAGTGCGCAAAAAAGCTGTTATGAATTAGAGAGAATGCGCATAGTTTTCACAATTTCAGTCTGTTATAATGGATGTGTCTTTATTCTCTGTCCCCGGTCAAGACAAAAAAATATCAGGAGGCGAGAACAATGCGTTCATCCAAAACCGCTGTCTACACCAGTCCCTATGAGTTCCATGGAAAAATCCCCCTCCAGCAAGCCATTCCGCTGGGCCTGCAGCATGTGCTTGCCATGTTTGTGGGCAACCTGACGCCGCTGATCATCATCTGCGGCATCTGCGGCATCAACAGCGAGATGCCGGAGCTATACGTCACCCTGCTGCAGAACGCTATGCTGGTGGCAGGTATCGTCACCCTCATCCAGCTCTGGTCCATCGGACCTGTGGGCGGGCAGGTTCCCATCATCATGGGGACCAGTTCCGGCTTTCTGGGCGTGATGAAGGGCGTGGCGGCCAGCGTCAGCGGCGGCGGCATCCTGGCCTACAGCGCGATTCTCGGCGCGGGACTGATCGGCGGGCTGTGCGAGGCGGCGTTGGGCTTCTTCATCAAACCTCTGCGCAGATTTTTCTCTCCTGTGGTCACAGGCACGGTGGTGCTGTCCATCGGCCTGTCCCTGATCTCCGTGGGCGTCAATTCTTTTGCGGGCGGAAGCGGCACAGAGGACTTCGGCGCACTGCCTAACCTGCTGCTGGGCCTGCTGGTACTGATTGTTATTGTTGCCCTCAAACACTTCACAAAGGGCATCACCAGCACGTCCTCCATCCTCTTCGGCATTATCGCCGGTTATATCGCCGCTACAGTCATGGGCTTTGTCCTGCCGCATACGCTGGAATCCGGCGCCAATGCCGCCTGGTATGTGAACTGGTCCAAGGTCGGTGCGGCAGAGTGGTTCTCCATTCCGCGCATTATGCCCATCAAGCCCACCTTTAATGCCCACGCCATCATGTCCATCATTATTATGTTCCTGGTGACGGCGGTGGAGACCATCGGCGACATTTCCGGCTGCATCGAGGGCGGCATGGGCCGGGAGGCCACTGCCAAGGAGCTGTCCGGCGGCGTCATCTGCGACGGCTGCGGCTCCTTTATCTCCGCCCTGTTCAGCTGCCTGCCCACCACCTCCTTCTCCCAGAATGTCGGCCTGGTTACAATGACGAAGGTCGTCAACCGCATGGCCCTGACCTGCGGCGCAATCTTTCTCATCCTGGCCGGTCTGTCCCCCAAGCTGGCCGCCGTTATCTCCATCATGCCCCAGAGCGTTCTGGGCGGCGCGGCGGTCATGATGTTCTCGTCCATCGCGGTTTCCGGCATCAAGCTGCTGACCAAGTTCGGTGTGACCAACCGGGTTGTGACCATTGTCTCCATTGCCATGGGCCTGGGCTACGGCCTGGGCGCTACCGGCGGTGCGCTGACCGGTCTGCCGGAGGGCGTACAGCTGATTTTCGGCGGCTCCGGCATTGTCCCCGCCGCCATCCTGGCCATTGTCCTGAACATTGTGATTCCGAAAGAACAGGAAGATTGGGAGAGCGAAGCCGCCCATAACCAGTAAGAAAAAAACGTCCAGCGGCCCCCGTCACCAGAGACGGGGGCCGCATCATTTTATATGTAGGCAGTATCAGGAGCCGAACAGACCTTTCAGAAAACCAAACAAGCCCTTCTTTTCCTGCGGTTTTTCCTCTGGCTTCACAGCTGTATCTGGCTCTGCAGCCGTACTGTTTCCGCCCCGCAGACGCTGCAAGGACTCCTCCGCCCTTTTGTAGCCCTGATCCACCGCCTTCTGGTACAGCTCCAACGCCTTTCCGGCATTCTGCTCCACACCATAGCCGTATTCGTAACACTCGCCCAGGAGGAACTGTCCCCTGGGATAACTCTGCTCGGCGGCGGCGGCAAACCACCGCGCGGCCTCGCCGTCGTTCTCCTCCATGGCAATGCCCTTGTAGTAGAAGAATCCCAAATTACACTGGGCCCGCGCCAATCCACGGTCCGCGGCCTGGCGGTACAGCTCCGCCGCCTTCTTTTTATCCTCCTTGACGCCCCGGCCCATCTCGTAGCACAGACCCAGGGAGCAGGTGGCGGGCGCGTGGCCCCGCTCATGGGCCTTGGCGTACAGCTCCACCGCTTTGCGGATGTCCTCCTCTACACCGTAGCCGTACTCATAGCACTCGCCCAGCAAAAACTGTGCCCGCGGGAAATTCTGCTGGGCGGCCTTCTCAAACCACCGCACAGCCTCCCTGTCATTCTCCTCCACCGCAATGCCATGGTAATAAAAGAATCCGAGGTTGCACTGCGCGCGGGCATAGCCGCATTCCGCGGCCTGGCGGTACAGCTCCGCCGCTTTTCTTTTATCCTCCTCCACGCCGGTCCCCAGCTCATAGCACAGACCCAGCGCACAGGTTCCAGGGACATGTCCGCCCTCATGGGCCTGACGGTACAGATTCACCGCCTTTTCCTCGTCTGCCTCCACGCCGTAGCCGTTTTCATAGCACTCCCCCAGCAGCTGCATGGCCCTGCTGCTGCCGCCCTGCACAGCCAGCCGGAACCACTTCACCGCCTGCTTGTCGTCCTCCTCCACGCCGAGGCCGCAGTAGTAGCAGTAGCCGAGATTGCACTGCGCCCGCGGAAATCCCTGCCCGGCAGCCGTCTGGTACAACTCCACCGCTTTCTTCGGGTCTCTTTCCACGCCGCAGCCGTATTCATAACATATGCCCAGGGAGCAGGTCGCCGGAGCATAGCCCTGCTCATGGGCGGAGGCGTAGAGCTTTGCCGCCTTTTCCTCGTCCTGCTCCACGCCGTAGCCGTATTCATAGCACTCCCCCAGCAGCTGCTTAGCTCTGGGATAGTCCTCCGAGGCCGAGCGGGCGAACCATTTGACGGCCTCCTCGTTGTTTTCCTCTGTCACAATGCCCTGATAGTAGAAGAAGCCCAGATTACACTGCGCTCTGGCGTCGCCCTGTCCGGCGGCCTCCTGGTACAGCTCCATTGCCCTGGCCTTATCCATCTCCACACCGCGGCCCAGTTCGTAGCACAGGCCCAGTGCGCAGGTTCCGCCGGGGTGGTGTCTCTCGTGGGCCTGGCGGTACAGCTCCACCGCCCGTCCGTCGTCCTTTTCCACGCCGTAGCCATGCTCATAGCATTGTCCCAGCAGGTGCATGGCTCTGGCCGCGCCCTGTTCGGCAGATGCGGCAAACCACTTTGCCGCCTCGCTGTCGTCCGTCTCCGTGCCGATGCCCTGGTAATAGCAGTAGCCCAGATTACACTGCGCCCTGGCGTCGCCCTGCTCGGCGGCTTCCCGGTACAGCTCCACCGCTTTGACCAGATCCATCTCCACGCCGGTCCCCAGCTCATAGCACAGGCCCAGCGCACAGATTGCGGGGCCATAGCCCTGCTCAGCGGCGGCGCGGTAGAGCTGGAACGCCTTGCCCTCGTCCTTTTCCACGCCGTAGCCCTGGTCATAGCACTCCCCCAGCAGATTCAACGCCCGCGGATACTCCCGCTCCGCCGCCTGGGCAAACCACTTGACGGCCTCCTCGTTGCTCTCCTCCACGCCGATGCCCTGGTAGTAGCAGTACCCCAGGTTGCACTGTGCGGGGGCGTACCCCTTTTCAGCGGCTTCCCGGTAGAGCGCAATGGCTCTGTCCTTATCCATCTCCACGCCCATGGCCAGCTCATAGCACAGGCCCAGGGCGCAGGTGCCGGGGGCGTAGTCTTTTTCGTGGGCGGCGCGGTAGTATTCCGCCGCTTTGGCCTCGTCCTTTTCCAGGCCGTGGCCGTACTCATAGCACTGCCCGGTCAGATAGAGCGCCCTGGGGTACCCCTCCGCCGCCGCCTCCTGGTACAGTGCGGCGGCTTTCTGATGGTCCTCCTCCACCCCCGCGCCCCGGTCATAGCAGACGCCAAGCGCACAGGTCCCCTCGTCGCAGCGCTTCTCATGGGCGGCCTGGTACAGCTTGACCGCCTTTTCGATGTCCTTCTCCACACCGTAGCCGTTTTCAAAGCACACCCCGATCAGTACCTGCGCTCTTGGGTATCCCTGCTGGGCGGACTTGGCAAACCACATGGCGGCTTCCTCGTTGTTCTCCTCCACGCCGATACCGTGGAAGTAGAAGAATCCCAGGTTGCACTGTGCGGGGGCGAATCCCTGCTCCGCCGATTCCCGGTACAGCTCTGCCGCCCGCTGCTTGTCCATTTCCACCCCGTGTCCCAGCTCATAGCACAGTCCCAGCTCGCATTGGGCGGGCGGATAACCCTGTTCCGCCGTCAAAGCGAACAGCTTGACCGCCTTGTCGTAATCCTTCTCCGTTCCCTCGCCCCGCGCATAGCACAGGCCCAGGTTGAACTGTGCGCCGATGTGGTCGCCGTCTGCGGCTTTGGAGAACCAATAGAACGCCTTTTCCTCATCCTCCGGCGCGCCGTCCTCGCCGTTGGCGTAGCTCAGGGCCAGCCGGTATTCCGCATCCAGGTCCCCGTCCTCCGCTGCGGCCTGCATCTCCCGGAAGCTCTCCCGCTTTCGTGCGGTTACATTGGCGATGCTCTGCATCAGCTCCGGGTTGAAATATATCATGGTAGTATCCTGCTCGTTCTCGTTTGGCTGCAGGTTTTCGTTCTGATGATCTATCACGTGCTGCGCTTCCTTTCCTTCTCTGTTGCTGCCGCTTTTAGCTGCGGCAGGTCTCAGGAAATTGATCTGACGGTGATTATAACACAACCGTGAGAATATTTCCACCTATTTTTCTCCGTTCGCGGAGGACTATATGTCCAAAAAGGAAAATATTTGAAACGCCTTGATAATTGTACGAAATCGTACTATAATACAAGTCCGAATTCATACCATTATTCTGGACGGAGGTACACGATGGAGCACAGGATTTCAAGGGAGCTCAAACGCTACAACTATTTGTTCAGTGAAACAGGGGCGGCATATCATGAGATGTATATGAAATTGGGACTGTCCGACAGCGCGATGATGGTTCTCTATGCCGTTTTGGAAAACGGAGACTGCCGTCTGCTGAAGGAGATCTGCCAATCCACAGGTCTGAGCAAGCAGACGGTCAACTCCGCCCTTCGGAAATTGGAGGCAGAGCATATTCTTTATTTGGAAATGAGCGGCGGTAAAAATAAAACGGTTCACCTGACAGAAGACGGAAAAATACTGGCCGGAAAGACCGCCGGGCGTGTTCTGGCGGCGGAGGATGAAATATTGGCTTCCTGGCCCCAGGAGGATGTCCAGAAGCACGGAAATCAATTTTTGCAAAAGGGATAAAAACGAGCTATAATAGAAGAATGGGAAAGCAGAAAATAGTCGAATATTTCGAGGAAGTAGAAGCGAG
>JAAWQS010000123.1 GCA_022800665.1 Oscillospiraceae bacterium | reverse complement strand
ACTTCACCAGCGGCATTTTGACGCTGGCCGAGGGGCGGCACATTACTCAGGATGACCGCCACGCTGCCCTGGTCAGCCGGGAACTGGCGGAGGAAAACGAGTTGCAAATCGGCAGTGAATTATCGTTCAAAGACCCGGCGGCAACGGTGGAGATTATAGGCATCTATGAGAGTGACCCAAGCATGGAATTTGACGCCGACACCATTTTCACAGACCACAACACCCTTTGGGCCTTGACGGAGAGTGAATCCGGAACCTATTCGGGGCGGGTGGATTTCTTTGTCACTGACCCGGCCAGACTGGAAACGGTCATGGAACAGAGCAAGAAGGACACGCCGCTCCAATGGGAGGACTACACGCTCCAGACGGACACGGCGGAGTATGACGCGATTGCTTATCAACTCTCGACCATTGGAAGATTAACGACCCTCCTGATTGTTTCAGCAATTACCGTCAGCGTGATTGTCTTCTTTCTGATACTCGCCATGCGTATCCGGGGCCGTGTCCATGAAGTCGGCGTTCTACTGGCGGTCGGAGTTGCAAAAGGCCATATTATCGCGCAGTTTTTTGTGGAAGCAACGGCGATCCTGCTTTTGGCATTCCTCTTTTCCTGCCCCGCAAGCTATTTTGCCATTGTGCAGATTGGGGCGTTCCTGCGGGATATGGTCGGCGCAGTCAATGTTGACCTCCCGACCTGGAAATTGCTTCTGCAATACGGGATTGAGGTTTTTGTGGTATTCACCGGTGTGATGGTAGCCGCATATCCGATTTTCCATCTTCATCCGAAAGAAATCTTATCGAAAATGAGTTAAGGAGGCTGCAATATGATAGAACGAGCATTTTTCTACACGACCAGGAAAAGGGGAAAAACGCTAATGCTGCTGTTGACCCTGTTCGTGATCTCCACGTTTGTCCTGACTGGGCTTTCCATTCTGGCGGCGGCAGATCATTCTGCGTTGAGCCTGCGGCAATCCGTGGGCGGAAGTATCAAGTTGGAACTGGATGAGAACAACCGCCAAAACTGGACATATCAGCAGAGCGTCGGCGGTACGCTGGTAGGCTATACGGGGACACCGATCACAGATGCGGATATTGAAAAAGTCATGAGTGTCAAAGGCATCCACGGCTATAACGGCGTTGGTGACGGCAGCGTCTTTGCAATGGATTTCTCTTTCATTTCCGGCTTTAGCTTCGGGCCGGGAAGCGATTACAGCCGCCTCCCCTCCGTTTCCAACTCCGAGTATTTCAACTACTTCCGGCGAGGAGCGTTCAAGCTGGTGGAGGGGCGGCATATCACCCCGGAGGACGATCACGCTGTCCTAATCAGCACGGCACTTGCTGAAAGAAACGGTTTGAAGCTGGGCGACACCATCACTGTCCAATGCTGCTATGACGCAGGCGGCTATCCCAATGTGTCCTTAGAAGTTATCGGAATTTATCAAAGCACACTGGACGATGGGGGATTTACCACTACATCAACCGATAAGCGGAACCGTTTGATTATCGACCACAAGGCCATGCAGGAGATTATGATGCACGATGTTATCCAGTATGACAACGGCGTGGAGTTTTTCGTGGACGACCCCAGAGACATTGATAAAATCGCAGCTCAGATACAGAAGTTAGACCTTGATTGGAACTGCTTCAAGCTGACCGTCGATAATACCGCTTATGAAGCCGTGGCATCCTCTCTGACCGCCATGCAGAACATGGTGACGGGCCTGATTATCGGTATCGTGATCGTCAGCATCGGCATCTTGGCGCTGATTCTCAATATGTGGATTAAGCAGAGAACACATGAAACGGGCATCCTGCTTTCCATCGGTGTGAGCAAGGTCAAAATCGTGACGCAGTACATTCTTGAGACGCTGATGATTGCCATGATCGCCTTTGGTCTGTCCTATTTTTCCAGCGGAGCGATTGCGCAGGGAACGAGCAATCTACTGTTCAGCCAAGTAGCGGAAACACAGCCTATCCCGGAGATCGAAACCCCTGACGATGGGACGGAATATCTGGACATCACAGGCCAGTATATCCCCTATGACACCTCGAACATGGTGGCTCCTGACAGTATTGAAGTTCATGTCACCGTGGAACACCTGCTTTGGGTCTACCTGCTGGGAATGGCGATCTGCACCGCCGCTGTCGTGCTGGCATCTCTGCCGGTAGTCAAAATGAAGCCGAAAAATATCTTATCCCAAATGAGCTAATGGAGGTTTTGATTATGAGTATTTTAGAAGTAAAGGGCCTGCAATATTCCTACGAGAACAAAAAGCGAGTTCTGCGGGGTATCAACGCCCAAATGGAGCAGGGCAAGATGTACGCCATCCTTGGCCCCTCCGGGTGCGGGAAAACAACTCTGCTGTCCCTGCTGGGCGGTCTGGACAGTCCTTCCAGTGGCCAGATTTTGTACCAGGGTAAGGATATTGCCAAGACCGGCTTTGCCGACCACCGGCGTAATCATGTGGCGTTTATCTTCCAGAGCTACAACTTGATCGACTACTTAACACCAATGGAGAACGTAGCATTGACCTCTAAGCTGCCGCCACTCCCTATTCTGGAACAGTTGGGCCTGACCGCAGAAGAAGCAAAGCGGAATGTGCTGAAGCTGTCCGGGGGGCAGCAGCAGCGTGGGGCAATCGCCCGCGCCCTGGCCAGTGATGCACAGGTTATCTTGGGCGATGAACCGACCGGGAATCTGGACGAGGACACTGCCGCTGAAATTACGGCTATTCTCAAAGACAGCGCCCATAAATCCGGCAAATGCGTGGTAATCGTGACGCACTCCAATGAACTGGCGAAAGAGGCTGATGTGGTTTTCCGGCTCCGCAAAGGAGATTTGCAGATTTCGGATGCCTCTGAAATAGAACAGGAGCGGAAAAAGAAATGAGAAAGCAGAGTATAATCGTTTCCTCCAAAGGTAAAGCAGAACTTTCTTCCAGTGAACGGGCGTTACTCAAAGGAGCCTTTGATGCACTTCGTGTTTCTCCTGAACGTGTGGAAGAAACCATAGCGCAGGGCAAGGCGCGAAGCCAGCAGAAAGGTCAGTCTTAATGTTGATCGTGACAGCAGGAATCACAAAAGCCAGACGTTGAACGCAGAGCGTGATTGCTGCCGGAAAGGGTAATTGAGTGTGAACGAAAAGGATAAATCTTCTCATTGGGTGTGCTGTCCTGTCTGTGGCAACAGAACAAGAACGAAGGTGTATTTCGATACTGTTCTGGTGAGGTTTCCATTGTACTGTCCCAAATGTAAAAAAGAAATCCGGGTAACCGTGGCACAACTGAAAATGGTATTGAGCGACGAGCCAGACGCTTAAAGTGCAGAGCCTGCTTCCTACTGACAAGGATGCAGGCTCTCTTTTTGTTTTGCGGCCTATTCAATTTCAGATGCAGTGTTTGATCTGACTGCGCCCAAGAAGGATTGCACGACAGGAATCAAAGCAGCGGCCTCCTGCTCGGAACAATCTTCAATTAAGAATCGGAGTTGGCTGACAGATGGATTTTTGATCTCCATGCCAGGATAGAAAATTTCCTGAGAATCTATCTGAAGCCCGCGAACCAGAGGGAACAAAACTGTCATTTTCGGGTTTCCCCGATAGTTCTCAATGTTCAAGATCGTGCGTGAATCAATAGAGCAGATTTCAGCAGCTTTGAGTTGGGTAAGGCCAAGCCGCTTGCGGGCCTTTTTCACAGTGTCACCCAATGTACGAATAAAATCCATTGCAATTCACCTCAAGGACATTCTACATTATGCGCCCTTTCGATTGAATCCACCACGATTCGGCTTTTATATGTATCCTAATTCATTAACGGAATGGAGGGAGTTTCTTAGTGGGCCGTAATGCGCCATTTAGCAAGGAATATATGAATTTCGATGCTCTGTAAAGGGCAGTCATACTTCAAGCGGTGTACTACGGTTCACAATGATAAATAGGCCGGACGGATTACCCCGGTGCCGCTCCCCGCCCTTCTGTTCAGATTTCGCAAAACCAAAATCTGAACAGGAGGAAATCACGATGGAGATCACCATCAAAATCAATGGGCGTATGGTATCCATTGAAGTCAGCGATGAAGTGGCTGAGTGCTACGACCAGGGCAGACGGAAAGCCGAGAATCTTTCCCATGAAAAGCGGCGGCATTGGGATGACCGGGAGTTTGATGAGTACATAGTTGCCACCGAGGGGTTGCTGCCCTATCAGCCCACCCTGGAGGACATCGTATGCCAGCGAGAAACTCTGGCCCTACTGCTGTCCGTTCTGGACACCTGCACCGTAATTCAGCGGGAGCGGTTTTTGCTCTACGCGCTGTACGACTATACTTACGATGAGATCGGATTGATATACGGCTGCTCCAAATATGCTGTCCGCGATTCTATCGAAGCTGTCCGAAGAAAATTTCAAAAATTCTTTCTGGATTGACCCCACCAACAGCCCCTAAGTGGCTTACCAAGTGAGGGCAGTCCCCTCAAATTTTGCAGAGGGGGACAAGCGGCTGCTTGTCCCCCTCGCTCATGTAAGGAGTTGATACAATGGATCAAAAAGAGGCCCTGTTAAAGCAGCGTGACGAAGCAAAAAAGGAAGCGGCTCAGTATGAGAACCAGGTGAAGATTTTGCTGAACAAGCAGAGGGACGCAGAGCGCCACGCCCGGAACCACCGCCTGATTGTGCATGGCGCGATTATGGAGGGTGTGTTCCCCTTCACCGCCAGCATGGAGGGCGAAGCAATCAAGGCGTTTCTGATTGCCCTTTCCCACCTGCCGGGAGCATCGGAGGCAACGGATTTAGCACAGAAAACCAGTGCCGCAAACTAAAGTCCGTTTCTTACGGCGCACTTATACACCGTTGCCGGTGCCGTGCGCCCTGCCGGGGGCTGTTGCGTCCTTGCGGACGCGATGGGGAAGTACCTTCCCCAAACCCCATGTGCGCCAGTAAAAACGAAGCATCCGCTTTGCGTCTGTTCCGTTTCCGCTGGCCTTTATCCCCCCGCTTCTGACTGCGGAGGAAGGAGGAAAACCACATAGCAATTTTTCACTGTCCCATTCAGATTATCAAGCGGAGTGTGGGCCGTTCGGCTGTCGCTGCCGCCGCCTACCGGAGCGGCGAACGGCTGACAAACGAGTGGGACGGACGAACACATGACTTTACCCATAAACCCGGTATCGTTCACAAAGAAATCATACTACCCACCCACGCCCCGCCCGAGTTTCAAGACCGTTCCACGCTTTGGAACTCCGTGGAGCAAATTGAGAAGGCCAGCGATGCTCAGCTTGCCCGCGAAATCGAAGTTGCCCTTCCCGTGGAACTGTCCAGAGCGGAGCAGTTGGCACTTGTTCGGTCATTTGTAAAGGACAATTTTGTAGCAGAGGGAATGTGCGCCGACTTTGCGCTCCATGACAAGGATGACGGCAATCCTCACGCCCATATCATGCTGACCATTCGCCCGCTGAAACCAGATGGACGCTGGGGGCCAAAGTGCCGGAAGGTTTACGACCTGGACAGCCAGGGCAACCGAATCCCGGATGGCAAAGGCGGCTGGAAGAATCACCGGGAGGACACCACCGACTGGAACAATCGGGAGAACGCCGAGAGGTGGCGGGCGGCGTGGGCCGCTTACGCTAACCGGGCTTTAGAAGCTGCTGGCAGACCGGAGCGGATAGATCACCGCAGCTATAAGCGGCAGGGCATTGA
>JAAWQS010000122.1 GCA_022800665.1 Oscillospiraceae bacterium | reverse complement strand
ACCGCTTCTAATTCTAAACGTCCCCTTTCCCAAATTATGTTTAACTGCCTCCTTGATCCCTCTGTTATTTCTCATATCCTTGAAAATTGATTTCCCTGCAAGAGATTGGAGCCGGATTGACAAAGAAAGCAGCAGATGGTATACTCAGAAAATGGATGACTGATGCAATTCAGCATAGGAAATCCCACCCAAAATGAATCAATAGGAGGTTAAAAATTTGAAACATCGAGTTCTTTCGACGATTTTGGCGTTATGCATGTGTATACCCGCTGTACCGACTGCACATGCATGGCAGGACCCGCCGCCGATGCAAGAAAAGGCCATCTCGGCGGTCTCCGCAGCGGCTCCCTATGCAGAGGTGAAAGTCCCCACCCAGACGGAAGCCTATAATGCTATGATGGCCTTGGAGTCAACGTATCCAGAGGGAATGGAATGGACTGACGCGAGCAGCGGGACATATTATTGGAATGGCGGACGTCTGCCAGGAAATGTGACCAGCGGTACGGGCTGTGTAGCATTTGCTTTTAGGCTCAGCGATGCTGCCTTCGGCAATCTGCCCGCAAGAGTGTTCGGTGAAACAGCGTTCACATTTGAGGATGTGAAAGTTGGAGATATCCTGCGCGTAAACGGAGGTTCCCACACGGTAATTGTCACCGGGAAGACGGATGCAGCTGTAGTTCTTGCAGAAGGAAACTACAATGGCAAAATCCATTGGGGGCGTACGCTGACTAAGACCGATGTTGAGGCTGCCTATCAGTATATCACCCGTTACCCAGCAGGCTATGACCCGGACGATCCCTCTGTCAACGAACCGATTGAGAACGGTACTGGAACTGTTGGAAGCCTGAACTGGACGCTGACAGGAGCAGGGACGCTCACTATCTCCGGTACTGGCGAGATGCCAGATAACGAATCTCCTTGGAGTCAGTTTAACGACCGTATCCTGAATGTTGTCATCGAAAATGGCGTAACCAAAGTAGGCGCCGGCGCTTTTCAAGGCAGTAAGGTTATTAGCGCAACCATTCCATCCAGTGTGAAAACTATCGGCGGCAGCGCTTTCCGCAGTTGTCCTGGACTTGTCTCCGTGACTGTTTCTGAAGGAGTGGAAACAATCGGCGATCATGCATTTGGCAGCTGTGCACAACTAAAATCCATAGTCCTCCCTGCCAGTGTTAGGGAGGTAGGGGCTGCAGCATTTCTTCAATGTACCGAACTGATGGAAGCAATATTTGCTTCTGGCAGCAATTCTGTAATTCTGGGAGACAATCTGTTCACAAACTGCTGGAAGCTAACCGCCGTAATACTTCCACAAAAGGCAGACAAAATTGGTACAGAAACGTTTAAGAGCTGTCTCTTGCTTACTAGTCTGAATATTCCGGAAGGTGTAACAATTATAGGTGAGCGGGCATTTGCTTCCTGCGGTATGTTGACTAAGGTTGCAATTCCCGACAGCGTAACAGAAATTGGAATTGCTGCATTTTCAGATTGTCCTAAATTGAACGATATCTACTATGCCGGCGATGAAGCGAAGTGGGCTGCAATTTCCAAACTAGGGGATTCTGCATCTACATTGGCAGGCAAGACAATCCATTACGGCAGCACGATTCCGGAACCTGACCCCGGCCCTGATAACCCCGGCACGGACCCCGATCCCGGTCCTGGCACGGATCCCGATCCTGATCCCGGTCCAGACCCAGATCCCGGCGACCACACCCACGCATGGGACAGCGGGGTTGTCACGCGGCCAGCATCCTGCACTTCCTCCGGGATTCGGACATACACCTGCGAATGCGGCGAAACCAAGACGGAGACCATCTCCGCACTGGGACACCGCTACGGCTCCGGCGTTGTCACGAAACCCGCCTCCTGCACAGAAGAGGGCGTGCGGACATACACCTGTTCCCGCTGCGGCAGGACCAAGACGGAGACCATCGCCGCAACGGACCACAGCTATAGCGGCTTTGTTGTCACCAAGGAGGCCACCTGTACGGAGGATGGCCTGAAGACCTCCACCTGCGCCAACTGCGGCGATACCAAGACGGAGACCATCCCAGCAGCGGGCCACAGCTATAGCGGCTTTGTTGTCACGAAGGAAGCCACCTGCACGGAGGATGGTATGAAGACCTCCACCTGTGCCAACTGCGGCGATGCCCAGACGGAGGCCATCCCAGCCCTGGGCCACAGCTATGGTCCTGCCACGGTTGTTAAGGAGGCCACCTGCACCGAGGACGGGACCCGGACCGCGGTCTGTTCCCGCTGCGACAGTGAGCAGACGGAGGCCATTCCGGCCCTGGGCCACAGCTATGGTCCTGCCACGGTTGTCAAGGAGGCCACCTGCACCGAGGACGGGACCCAGACCGCTGTCTGTTCCCGCTGCGGCGACAACAGGACGGAGACCATCCCTGCTCTCGGCCACAGCTACGGGCAGGTGATTGTCACCAAGGGGGCCACCTGTTTGGAGGATGGGAGCCAGACATCGACTTGCTCCCGGTGCTCCGATGTCCTGACGGAAGTGATCCCCGCCAAGGGACACGACTTGGTCCCCACTGCCGGTGGCGAGTATGAGTGCGCCAACGAGCGCAATCCTGGCGGCGAGTCCCTGCTGGCCGTCACCACCCCCATGCGGGACGGCTATCTGGCGGTGAAGGCCCAGGACGGACACAGAGCGCCCTATGCCTATCAGAACGCAGCGTCCGCCCAGCGGCATGTCTCCGATCTGGTCCGCTCCGTCCTGGAGTCTGCCGGCGGCCTGCTGAACTATACTATCACCACCATCCGCTTCACGCCGCCCACGGAGACGGTTGACGGCGAGTATATCTACCGTGTGACCATCCGGTCCGCCGGGCGGGCGGCGGCTTCCAGCATCACCACCGAGCCGCTGCGCATGGTGATTCCTGCCGGCAGCGGCGCCGACCCGGACCCCGTTCCCGACCCCAGGCCGGAGACG
The DNA here is from genome assembly GCA_022800665.1 of Oscillospiraceae bacterium. Taxonomy (GTDB): domain Bacteria; phylum Bacillota; class Clostridia; order Oscillospirales; family Oscillospiraceae; genus Pelethomonas. Next base: position 2,781 of record JAAWQS010000122.1, on the reverse strand, counting down.
GAGGATACCTATTATATTGCGGTCCTCAAGGCGGACGGCGGCCAGGTCATCCCCAACGTCCGCTATGCCGCCCAAGGCGACCGTGTGACCGTATCCGCCCACCCGGACGGGGGGTATGAACTGTCTGAGCTGACCGTCACCGATATCCGGGGCCGCAGCCTGACGGTGCGGGAGCTGGGTGAGAACCGCTTCAGCTTCACCATGCCCAACGTGAAAGTGGAAATCAGCGCGGTCTTTACCGCCCTGGAGCCTGCCGGTACATCCCCCAGCGACGAGATCTTTACCGGCCTGGGTACGCCCGGCATCTCCGGTATTGTCCTCAATCCCTCGCCCATGCCCTTCACCGACGTGCCGCCCTCCCGGTGGTATTATAACAGCGTGGACTACGTCTGGAAACACTACCTCATGAGCGGTGTTTCCGACACCCTCTTTGCACCCGGCCAGACCACCAGCCGCGCTATGATCTGGACCATCCTGGCCCGGATGCACAACGTCCGCACGGACATCAACCCCGGCAGTACCTGGTATGAAAAGGGAATGCTGTGGGCGGTGGAAAAGGGCGTGACCGACGGAGCCAACCCCATGGGCGACATTACCCGTGAGCAGCTGGCCGTCATGCTCTGGCGGGACGCCGGCGGCGCCGGCGGCGGCGGCGACCTCAGCCGCTTCAGCGATGCTTCCAGCGTCAGCAGCTACGCCGTCAACGCCGTCAGCTGGGCTGTCAGCCGCGGCATCCTCCAGGGGTCCAACGGCCTGCTCAATCCCAGCGGAACCGCTGCCCGCGCCGAAATCGCGGCCATGATTATGCGCTATGCCGGCAACCGGTAACGGGATTTCCTGAAACCCCTAAACAGAAAAAAGGCCGGGAACCATTGCAGCTCAATGGTTCCCGGTCTTTATGCCGCCTTCCTGGACTCCCGCCCGGACCGCCGGGCCTATGACCCGACCGCCTTTTCAATATATCCGCTGACCTCATCCCTGGACATCTCCAGGGCCACGGCAAGCTCGCCGCAGAGCAGGTCCTCCGCCCGCTTCATATACCGCTCGTCCACCTGTCCGGGCTTTACGCCCCTGGCCCGTCTGGCCTGTGCTTTCCGGCGGGCGGTCTTAATCAGCACAATCATATCCGAGCAGTCATGGGACCGTATGATCTCCTGATAGAAGGCCCCCAGCGCCCTGGGGTTTCGCTCTGCAAAGCCTGGCGATTCGGCTTCAGGAATATTCCGCAGCAGGTCCTCCGCCTCTTTTCGGGACAGGACAGGCCGCATTAAAACGGTCGTATCCACCGGGGCATAAATTTTGCCCATACGGTAGAGGGGCGCTAACGTGTAATACGGTCTATCATTTTTTACACCGGACATAGCAATTGGACCTACCGCCTCTACTCTGCAAACGCCTTCTCCACCATAAACAATCAACTCTCCAACCTGAAACATTGTCATCCTCCCTTCTGCAAACCAATTCCGATGGCCGGTGCGGACAGCCGCCGCATGATACAATTCTATTTTAGCACACTTTTCTGCTGATTGTAAGTAAAATTTTCCGCTTTTTCAAAATTTTTGGCCTGATGGAATAAAATCCACAAAAATGGATGAATTTTCCCGTCAAATATGCTATAATAGAGCGTCAAATTTCCAGGAGGTGGACAAAAATGAAAAAAATTTGCTATCTTATTGGTGCAATGGAGCCGGAATGCGTACTTTTTTCGACCAAAAAATCCCAACTGGTGATTGCGGCGGACGGCGGCCTCCGCCACCTGGAGGCCCGCGGCATCCGGCCCGACTATGTGGTGGGGGACTTCGATTCCCTGGGATGTATCCCATCGGAGGGTACGGTCATCCGGCATCCAGTGGAAAAGGACGACACGGATATGATGCTGGCGGTGAAAACGGGGCTGCGCCAGGGGTGCCGGACGTTCGTGCTCTATGGGGGCCTGGGCGGGCGCATGGACCACACCTATGCCAACTGTCAGACCCTGGCGTATCTGGCGGAACACGGCGGGACCGGCTGGCTGCTGGGAGGCGGGAACGCCGTGACCGCGCTGCACAATGGAACCCTGCATTTCCCCGCCGCCTGCACCGGTACCATCTCCGTCTTTTGCACCAGCGGCACGGCCTCCGGCGTCACCCTGCGGGGCTTGTACTACCCCTTGACAGACGCCGTTCTGACCAGTTCCTTTCCCCTTGGCGTCAGCAATCAGTTCACCGGCGTACCGGCCTCCGTGACTGCGGCGGACGGTACGCTGCTGATCATGTGGCAGGAAGACCCCGCGTCTGTGGTGGAGCGGCTTTAGACCCTGTATTCACAGGCGTTGAACGCTGTCTTTGGGGAATGCGCCGCTGCTGCTCCACAACGCGCCCAGTACCGTCCACTCCCGCTCTGTCATTTTTATCATCGCAGAGTCTCCTACAAAAAAAGGCTCCCCTGAAAGGGGAGCTGGCACGCGAAGCGTGACGGAGGGGTTCTGCTTTCCGGCGGAAATAATTTTTGCCAAAAAATAAAAGACTTGTCAAAGCGAGAAAAACGTGGTATGATAGCAACAACGAGGCAAATAATAAGGCAGGACATGGGCGATTGGCCGTCACCCATGCCCCTATGCAGGAGAAACACCCTCCTACACAATAGCATTTGCTACGCCAGCCCCTATTATAACAGTCTTTCCGCTGTTTTTCAATAGCCATTTTTCTTACCCTCTACTGCGGAGGACTGTTTGTTTTACAATACGGGGTTTGTGTCTGTACATATGCGGTGTGGGGTAATTATATCCTGCACCGCTTTTTG
>JAAWQS010000194.1 GCA_022800665.1 Oscillospiraceae bacterium | reverse complement strand
TATTCGTAGACTTCCATGCTCACGTCCACGGACAGGGCTTGTCCGTTCAATTTGATGGTGACTTCCATCTTCCTTTCCTCCGTTCAGATTTTTTGCAAAGGTTTCTGAACGGAGAGGGCGGGGAGCGGCACCTGGGCGGCGGTTCCCGCCATACATGGAAATCCTCCCATGAGGACGCAGAAACGCCCGGACGGATAATTTCCATTCGGGCGCATAAAATACGATATTCACTTATAATACGACGAATTTCGCAATCGCCGGTAGACTGTCCCCGTCTGGCGGACGGGATTTTTTTGACAGGATAATCCCTGCTTGGCTGTATGAAAATGTGCTGGCTCTCATGGCGGCTGCCTCCTAATCTCCACCGCCCTGTGCCAGACAATCTTTTTCTGACGCAAAAGCAGCGGTCCTGATTCTCTCAAAACCGCTGCAATCTCAAACAGATATGTAATTCAGGCGCACGAAATCACCTGCCCTTAATGACGGTTTTTTTCTTCCCCCGTCCGGGGCAGGCAGTTCCAGTATTCAGGGAAATGTGCTGGTGTGCGCTTAGTCAGCCTTTCCGATTTTCTTCTTTAGTTTTTCAAAAGACGTGTCACTGATAGCGTGTTCAATCCGGCAGGCGTCCTGCTCCGCAGTTGCTTCATCCACACCGGCAGCGATAAGCTGTTCTGTAAAAAATCGGTGACGTTCGTAAATCTTTTCGGCAACTTCCCGGCCTCGCTCTGTCAGGTGAAGAAATCCGTCCTTATCCATTACAAGAAATCCTCCATCCCGCAGGACACCCACCGCATGACTGATACTCGGCTTGCTGAACCCCATGTGCCGGGCAAGGTCTACAGAACGCACCATACCATTCTTTTTTTGCAACATCAGTATGGCTTCTAAATAATCCTCCCCCGACGCATGGATTTCCTTCCCGCCGCTCATTGTGCCAGCTTCCAGCCGATGGCTTCTTGTTTCGCTGTAACAAAGTCAGCATATAAGCCCTCCTGCTGAACCAGTTCTGCGTGAGTGCCACGCTGAACAATATGGGCATGGTTCAGCACAAGAATCTGATCGGCACTCCGTACTGTTTTCAATCGGTGCGCTATCATAATGATTGTTTTGTCATGTGTAAGCGCCTCGATCGCCCGCTGCAGCTCATCCTCATTTTCCGGGTCAACACTGCTTGTCGCTTCATCAAGGATAATAATTGGGGCATTTTTCAACATGGCACGGGCAATAGAAATACGCTGTTTCTCGCCACCGGAAAGTGTTCCGCCGCCCTCGCCAACCACCGTATCATACCCGTCCGGCAGGGCGGAGATAAACTCATGGCAGCAAGCCTTTTTCGCCGCCTCCACCACCTGTTCATGGGTAGCGTCCGGGCAGCCGAATTTGATATTGTTCTCAACTGAATCGGCAAAGAGATACACGCTCTGAAATACCATGCTGATATTTTTCATCAAGCTGTCAAGCGTGAAATCCCGGACATCTGTGCCGCCAACCGTAATCCTTCCGGCATCCACATCCCAAAATCGGGCAATCAGGTTACACATAGTGGTCTTGCCGGAACCGGAAGGCCCCACAATGGCAGTGGTTGTCTTTTCTGGAATAGAAACGCTTACATGGTCTAAAATTTTCCGGTCTGCGTAGGAAAAATCCACATCTTCAAATACAATTTCTGTATTCTTAGGAGAGATATTCTTACCAGTTTCATCCATAAGCGGCGTGTCATCCATTGAATTTGCCGTATCAATCGAAGATGCCAGCATCTGGAGCATCGTAATCTGGCTGCCCGCACTTTCCAGATGATTGAATACCATAAAAGACACAATCACAAAAAGCACACCCCATGAGAACGAAAACGTCCCTGCTGTAAACAGATAAACAGACAATATAAGCAAAAGGACGCTGAATACCCTGACAACCAACTGCTGCAATGCAATAAATGGCGCAACCGAATAGACCAGCTTCAAATTTCTCATGCTGCTGTCCCTGATAGCGGCAGCTACGGACTTAGAGCTGTCCTTTTCAAAACCAAATGACTTTACGATTCCCATTCCCTGAATGTATTCCAGCACCGCCTCCACTAAGTTCCTCTGTGCAAGCTGACGCTTTTCCGAAGCAGCGGTAGATTTTCTGGTTGCCGCCTCTGTAACAAGCAGATAGGAAAACACACCGATAAACGCCACAATTCCGAGCTTCCAGTTAAAGAAAAGCAAAAACAGGATCAGGACAGCGGAATTAAAAAATCCTCCAATTATATTTACCAGCGCAACAGGAGCCGCACCTTCCACATCGCCTAAAGTCGTTGTTACAATGCCCGTAATGGTTCCGATATTGTTCTTATTGAAATAGCCCATCGGGATATACCGGAGCCGATCTCCAATAGAGATGCGTTTATCCGCCACCATGCCATAGCCGACCACTGTCTGCTCATTCATAGAAAAAAATGATGCAAAAATCCGTCCTGCTATGGAAAAAGCCATCATGCCAAGGGAAAGCCACACAGCCCTGTAACTATGCCGTCCATACGCCAAAGCGTCCACCACAAAATAAAGAGCGCCAAACTGCAAAGATGCAAAAATCCCATTCAGCATGGAAAAGAAAAGTGATTTCCACAGCAGTCCTTTCCGTTTACCCGCAAATGCAAATATTTTCTTTAATGTACCAAGCATAAAAACACCTCCCTATCCTTCATCCCTGGCGCCAATATGTGCCTGCCACATATCCCGGTAAAGCGGGCAGTCTGCAAGCAGCTTTTCATGGCAGCCCTGCGCCTCAATGTTCCCGTTATCGACGACCACAATATTATCCGCCCCCGTAATTGTAGAAAGCCGGTGTGCAATCACAACAAGCGTTTTTCCTACAGTCAAAGCAGAAATCGCCTTTTGCACCACTGCTTCATTTTCCGGATCAATAAAGGCGGTTGCCTCGTCCAGAATTACGATGGGCGCATTTTTGAGCATGGCACGGGCTATGGAAATCCTCTGTCTTTCCCCACCGGAAAGCTGTGAGCCGCCACTGCCGACAACCGTTTCATATCCTTTGTCCAGCCCACGGATAAAACTGTCACAGCCGCTCCGTACAGCCACCTGCTCCACTTCTTCATCAGAAGCATCCGGTTTCCCCATGCGGATATTTTCTCTGATCGTGCGGTTGAACAGGTAATTATCCTGTGACACATAGGAAATCTGAGCCGCAAGCTGCCATAAAGGGATTTCTGTCAGGTTATGCCCACCTAAAGTAATGCTGCCGCCTGTCACATCCCAATATCCTGCAATCAGCTTCGCAATCGTAGATTTTCCAGAACCGGAAGGTCCGATGAAAGCGGTCATAGTTCCGGGGACAATGGAAAGCGTGATTTTGTGAAGGACTTCCTGCTTCTTATCATAGGAAAATGCTACATCCTTCAAAGCAATATCTAAACTGTTAAGTTTTACAGGCTCCGATGCGTGATGCAGTTCTTCCGCATTCAAAAGGCTGTCAATTTCCTCTGTATTTTTCCCTATCATGGCAAGAGAGCCTGCAAATGAAAAGGCTTCCATAATCGGCCCGATAAAGCCAAGAGAAAAGATAACAGCCGCCATCAAAGAAATGGTGTCCAGACTGCCTGACAGCCAGAGCGCCATTCCGCCGGGCAGGACACAGAGCAGGACAGAGGGGATAATTGCGTTATAGGAACACATCGTTTTCTCACTGTCTGCCATCCACTTGATATAGTATCCCGCATTTCCCTCCACTGCCTTAGCATATTTCTGATAGGAACCTGCCGACTGGCTGAACGCCTTCACGACCTCAATGCCGCCTATATATTCTATAACCGCATCCGTCATCTTCTTACTTGCTGCCAATGCCCCGGCCCCTTCCTCTGCATAGTTCCTCATCCCGAAAGCCATGATTACCAGACCTATGAACAATGTTGCCAGAGAAAGCAGAGCCATCCGCCAGTCTAAGACAAACAAATACGCAATGATAAACAGCGGAACCAGCAGATTAGAAGTCATTTCTGGAAGGAGATGGGCAAAAGGAACTTCCATGCCCTCAATCCGGTCAACAATAATGCTTTTATACTGGCCAGATGGCGTATCTAAGATGGTTCCCATAGGCACTCTTGCCATTTTAGCAACCACCTGTTCCCGTAAATCCCGCAGAGTATAATAAGCGGCAGAATGGGAGATGACCGTAGATAAATTCGCAAAAAGAACTTTTCCACAATATCCACCCAAAGCAGCTATGCAGGCAGGAAGATAGGCAGAAAAAGAATTTTCCCCTGCAAACATCCTTGCAATCATATTTACTACACAAAAATAAGGTATCATCTGGCAGGCTACACCCATGACAGCCAGAATAACACTGAGAATAAATTTCCCATGATAGGGCTTTCCCCATCCCCAAAGCATACCAAAGGGTGAGCTTTTGCTTTTATTTTGTTTTTTCACTGCATTTGCACCTCCTTGTTATTATCCAGAAAAAAGTGCAGCAAATATTCTTTATCCGCACTGCTTTCCAAAGAATAATCTTCTATTACACATCCGTTTTCTATATGAATTACCTGATTGCAGCACCGCACAATAAACTCTGGATCATGGGTGACCACCACAACCGTTTTCCCGGATTCGGCCAGCCGGTTCATGGCATCTGCCACCTGCCTCATGTGGGATAAGTCAAGACCGCTGGTTGGTTCATCAAACAGGATAACAGGGTGCTCCGAAGCGATAGCCGACGCAATGGCAACACGCTGTTTCTGCCCGCCGGAAAGCCCCAGCGGGTGACAGTCCTTCAAATCCAATAAGTCCATTTCCTCCAGTATAGCATCTACCCGGCTGTTGCCTTCCAAATCCATAGCGTCTTTGGGCATACTGATAAGGACTTCCTCTATGACACTTTCCGTAAAAAGCTGATGGTTCACATCCTGCATCACTATGTAGCACAGCTTCATTCTTTGTTTCCGGTTATATTGTTCGCCATCCCTATACAAACTGCCCCTGCACCGTTTTTCCAGACCGCAAAGACACCGGGAAAAAGTTGTTTTTCCTGCGCCATTGTGTCCAATCACCGCTGTGACCGAACCGGGAGCCAATACTGCCTTTTCGACACACAGGCTTTCCCTGCTGCTTTTGGGATAAGCAAAGTGAAATCCCCGCATTTCCCATAAGGGATTGCCTCCTGCCCTTTTTATATTGGCAATATGCTTTAAGCTAAACAGGTTTAGCGGACGAAGCCCCATCTGTTCACGCACAGGCTCCGGGATAGCGGTAAATTCTTCACCCGTATAATCCCCCTTGATTTCCCCGTCTTTCAAATAGAGGACACGGTCTGCTAAGTCAAAGAGATAGTAAAGCCTGTGTTCCGCAATGATGACGGTTTTTCCCTGAGTTTTCAAAATCTTCAATAGTTCCCGAAGTTCCCGGGTAGCAGATACATCAAGATTAGAAGAAGGCTCGTCAAACACAAATATTTCCGGCTCCATAACTGCTGCCGAACCACAGGCAATTTTTTGTTTTTCCCCGCCTGATAAAGAAAAGAGACTCCGATCCAGTAATCCGGTGATATTTAACTGCCCTGCCACACGCCTGACACGGTCTCGGATTTCCTGTTCCGGCAACCCATGATTTTCCGCCCCAAAAGCCAGTTCCGAAGTGGTGTCCACATTAAGGAGCCTCTGATTTAATTAGCTATAGTCAAGGCAGGAAAAACGTGGTAAAATGTAGAGAAGAAACAGCGGGGTGGAGGAAACATGAAACAGCA
>JAAWQS010000121.1 GCA_022800665.1 Oscillospiraceae bacterium | reverse complement strand
TGATAAACTTGACAAGTCCTTTCTTGCTTTTGTTTTTATTGCTGCTATTATGATTTGGCTACTTTGAACTACTCTCCTGATTTTTCAAACAAGGCCTAGGATGATTGATATTTATATAAAATAACAATAAAAACCTCATACGAAAAACAATCTTGGAGCTGCGGACTTGCTTGATATGGACAAATATGTAAAAATTATACAAAATTTATAAATTGCAAAATCTATTCTTGAATAAGCATTTTATTTGTAGTATATTAAATGAAGTACGTATTTCAAAATGTTCTATAAGGTTTTGTGAGCGGATATTAATGCATGTGATTATACAGAAAGCGTTTTTAATAGCCAGTATACTGACGTTGCTTGATTTGTTTAATGGCACGGCTATTAGTCTACATCTTCTTTGGCGGTTCACAGTCTATTTTGTCGTATTTGGCATTGGTCTTATTATTATTTCTAAGTTTGAAAAGGGAAGTAAGAAATAAATAGCTGTGATTGATACATTTATAATTAATCCCCGCAAAAGGTGGCTTGGATACTGCCTTTTGTGGGGATTTTGCAGTTCAGAGGTACTGGACCTTTAAGCCGGCGGAAGGCCCAACTGCGGCATTCAGCCGGTGATGACGCCGCCGCCCACAACCAGCTCGCCCTGGTAGACAACCAGCGACTGCCCTGCGGTGACAGCCCGCTGGGGTGTTTCAAATACCATGCGCACACAGCCCGCCTCCTCCGGATACAGCGTTCCGGCGGCCTCCGTCTGGCTGTAGCGCGTCTTGGCCGTGACAGCCAGCGGTCCGTCCTGGGGCGGGAGGGACACCCAGTTGAACGCCTCCGCCCGCACCGTGCTGCTGTACAGCTCCCGCTCGTCCCCCAGCACTACCCTGCTCCCATCCTTGCGGAGCACATACAGGGGTCTGTCCGCACTGACGCCCAGTCCCCGACGCTGCCCGGTCGTATACCGGGCAAGTCCCCGGTGGCGCCCCAGTACACGGCCCGATGTATCCACAAAATCTCCGGGCGTCAGTTCCGCGCCGCTGAACCGCTCCAAAAAGGACGGATAATCGCCGTCCGGCACAAAGCAGATATCCTGACTGTCCGGTTTGCGGGCATTGCACAGCCCACGCGCCTCCGCCAACGCCCGCACCGTCTCTTTCTCCATGGCCCCCAGCGGAAGCAGCAGACGGCTCAGCTGCCGCTGAGTGAGGGGATAGAGCACATAGCTCTGGTCTTTCCGCCGGTCCAGACCCCGCAGCAGCTGCCAGCGGCCCGTTTCTCCGTCTTGGCCCACGCGGGCATAGTGGCCGGTGGCAATATAGTCCATCTCCAGCTCGTCTGCCCGCTGGAGCAGCGCGCTGAATTTGATGTGTCGGTTGCACTGGATACAGGGGTTGGGCGTCCGCCCGGACTGATAGGCGGCGGCAAAATCCTCGATCACGTGGCGGCGGAAGGCGTCCTTGAAATTGAAGACAAAGAAGTCCATCCCCAGCCGCCGCGCCACGCTCCGCGCATCCTCCACGTCCTCCAGGGAACAGCACCCGCTTTCCACCTCCTGGCCCAGAACCTGGCTGTCCAGCAGCCGCAGCGTACAGCCCACGGCCTCATAGCCGCCGTCCTGGAGCAGCGCGGCGGCGGCGGCGCTGTCCACGCCGCCGCTCATCCCCACCAGTACACGTTTCCTTTCCATAAGCATCCTCCACCCGAAATCCCAATCAATCCATATATTTCTGTGTAAACGCCTCTTTCGGCAGCGCGTCCGACAGTTCCACCAGCGTACGGTTGAAATTCCCCTTGGGGAGAACCACCATATCGCTGATCCGGCTGTGTTCCGTCCGCCGCCGGGGCAGGGAGACCACCATAGTCGTTCCGCCGTCCTCGTTGGTCAGGGGAAGAATCTGGCCCCCGTGCTCCTCCGCAACCTCGCGGCAGATGCGCAGGCCCAGACCCAGACCGTGGGGCGGCGGCTCCATCCGCCGGGGCTGCAGGTACCGTTCAAACAGCGTCCCCGCAATCTCCTCGCTGATGCCGCAGCCCGTGTCCGCTACCAGCAGAATTACCTGCTGCTTCTCGACCCGCACCTCCACCAAGACCCTTCCGCCCCTGGGGGTGAATTTGAAGGCGTTGGACAGCAGGTTCAGCAGCAGACGCTCCAGCCGTCCCCTGTCCATCGCAATCACACAGGTCTGCTGTTCGCAGCGGAACGCCAGCTCCAGCCCCAGCAGCTCTGCCGGTACCCTGGCTGTCTCCACCAAATCCTGGCAGAATTGTACAATGTCGCCGTTTCTCAGCTGGGCCAGATGGGGCTGGCCCAACGACGCCGCGTCCTCCAGATTGTCCGCTATGCGCATAATGCGCAGACAGCTCTGTACCAGACGGGCGGCGTTCAAATCCGTCTCCGGCTCCCTGTCCCGCCGGTCCGGAGGCGCCAGCCGATCCAGAGAATTGTATATATTTGCCAGGGCCAGCCGCAGCTGCCCTGAAATCTGGCGCAGAATATCGCTGGAATCGTCATTTTGCATAATAGGTTTATCTGACATAGGACCCCTCCTATTGAATAGTTTGCTCGTTGGCCGGGAAAAAACGATGGTAAATTTCTCCAGTTCCCCGTATGGAACGGCAATTTTCCGATAGCAACGGGTTCATCATACCAAAATTTTGTCGAAATTACAAGAAATTCTTCCACAGGGAAATTTTTCTACAAAAAATACTTTTCAACTCCGGCATCGTGGTGTATAATATCCAATAGATTGCCACTGGATTACCACTTTTTAAGATACGAAAGGAGTTTTTCATCATGAGCATCAAAGTAGGTATCAATGGATTCGGCCGCATCGGCCGCATGGTTTTCCGCGCCACAGTCAACCACCCCAACATCGAGGTCGTGGGCATCAACGATCTGTGCAGCGCAGAGTACTTGGCATATATGCTCAAGTACGACACCATGCATGGTCAGTTCCAGGGCGAAGTGAGCGCCACTGAGAACGCCATCGTTGTCAATGGCCGCGAGATCCCCATCTCTGCTGAGCGCAACACCGCTGATCTGCCCTGGGGCAAGCTGGGCGCTGAGTATGTGGTCGAATCCACCGGTCTGTTCCTGACCAAAGAGAAGGCCCAGGGCCACCTGGACGCCGGAGCAAAGAAGGTCATTATGTCCGCTCCCTCCAAGGACGACACCCCCATGTTCGTCATGGGCGTCAACCAGGACGCATATACCTCCGACATGAAGTTCGTGTCCAATGCCTCCTGCACCACCAACTGCCTGGCGCCCATCGCCAAGGTCCTCAATGACAACTTCGGCATCGTCGAGGGCCTGATGACCACCGTTCACTCCACCACCAACACCCAGAAGTGCGTGGACGCTCCCTCCGTGAAGGATTGGCGCGGCGGTCGTGCGGCTTCCGGCAACATCATTCCCTCCTCCACCGGCGCTGCCAAGGCCGTGGGCAAGGTCATTCCTGAGCTCAACGGCAAGCTGACTGGTATCTCCATGCGCGTGCCCACCCTGGACGTGTCCGTGGTGGACCTGACCGTCAACCTGGCCAAGCCCGCCTCCAAGGAGGATATCTGCAACGCCATGAAGAAGGCCGCCGAGGGTGAGCTGAAGGGCGTCCTGGGCTACACCGACGAGGCCGTCGTTTCCTCCGACTTCCTGGGCGATACCCGCACCTCCATCTTCGATGCCGAGGCCGGCGTGTACCTGACCGACAAGTTTGTGAAGGTCGTCTCCTGGTACGACAACGAGATGGGTTACTCCAACAAGGTCCTGGAGCTCATTGAGCACATGTACAAGGTGGACCATCAGTAATTTCCATTCTGCCCGGATTTTTTTGTGATGAACCCGCCCCTTCGGCTTGGCCGGAGGGGCGGCGTTTCCGCTTTTATTGAAAATCATCTGAATATATTATATAAAATATAAATAAAGGTATCGGTCCGTACGCTCCTTCTGCAAGAAATTACCGCCGCTGGCGGCGGCATATTTGGCCGCAGAATGCAAATGATATGGTTGCGACAAGGGCGGAGACAAAAAAGATTTCCGCTCCGAGGCAGAACAGAAGCGGTCAGGAGCGGACTCCGCCCAGACCTCTCTCCGTGACGCCATCGCAAAAAAGTTTGGAGAAGGAGAAAAGAATTATGTCTAAGAAAAACAACCGGATCAATGTCCCTGAGGCCCGCGAGGCAATGGACAAGTTTAAGATGGAGGCCGCCAGCGAGGTGGGCGTCAACCTGAAAGAAGGCTATAACGGCGACCTCAGCTCCCGTGAGGCCGGTTCCGTGGGCGGTCAGATGGTCAAGAAGATGATCGAGTCCTACGAGAAGAGCCTGTAACAATCGGAAAAGCGGACAGCGGCGGCCTTTTGGCCGCCGCTGTTCAAAATTCAGCGGATTACATACGCTGCACATCCTCGAAAACTTTTTCGATTTCCTTCTCCGGCGCAGCCGTAGCCAAGCTCACCACTACAATAGCGGCAGAGGCGGCGATAAAGGCCGGCAGCAGTTCATAGATGGCCCATGCGCCGCCCATAGGCGCAATCAGGTACTTCCAGACAAACACCATCACACTGCCAACCAGCATACCGGCCAGAGCGCCCTGACGGTTGGACCGCTTCCAGAACAGAGCAAAGAGCATGACCGGACCGAAGGCTGCGCCGAAGCCCGCCCAGGCAAAGGATACCACCCGGAAAACGGAGCTGTTGGGGTCCCAGGCCAGGACGACGCCGATCACCGCAATAGCAACTACCGTACTCCGGGCCGCCAGCATGGAGGACTTCTGGCTCAGCTTGATGCCGAAAAACTCTTCCAGCAGGTTCTGGGACACGCTGGACGCGGCGGTCAGCAGCTGGGAATCAGCGGTGGACATGGTGGCGGCCAGAATACCGGCCAGAATCACGCCTGCTGTCAGGGCAAGGAATACGCCGTTTTTTGCCATCAGGTCCGACAGCTGGATGACAATGGTTTCCGCGTCTGCGCTGGTGGTCAGGAAAGGAATCTTGCCCGCTGCGGATACGCTGTAGCCCACGATGCCGATGAGGATTGCCACAAACATGGAGATTACCACCCACACGGAGGCGATCCGGCGGGAGACCTTCAGCTTCTCCTCGTCTCCAATCGCCATAAAACGGAGCAGGATGTGGGGCATTCCGAAGTAGCCCAGGCCCCAGGCCAGGGTGGACGCGATGCTCAGCCCGCCAAAGGAGGACGCCTCCCCGGCGGCGGCGTTGTAGCCTTGGGTCAGGTTGAGATAACCGGGCAGGGCGGCGGCGTTGGAGACCACGGCATCCCAGCCGCCGGCCTCGCGGATACCGAAAAAGATGATGATGACCAGCGCAATACTCATGACAATGCTCTGCACCAGGTCCGTGGTGGACACCGCCAGGAAACCGCCCAGCACCGTATAACCGATAATCACCAGCGCGCCAACGATCATGGCTGCGTGGTAGTCCACCCCCAGCAGGCTGTTGAACAAGGTACCCACGGCCTTGAAGCCGGAGGCGGTATAGGGGACGAAGAAAATCAGGATGATGACGGCGGCGATGCAGGCCAGAATGTGGCGTTTGTCACCGTAGCGGCGGGAGAAGAAGTCGGGGATGGTGATTGCCCCGGTGACAGCGGAATAGCGGCGGAGCCGTTTTGCCACAATCAGCCAGTTTAAGTAGGTGCCAACGGTCAGACCGATGACGGTCCAGCCCACCTCGGCCACGCCGCATAGATAGGCCAGTCCGGGCAGGCCCATCAGCAGATAGCTGCTCATGTCGGAGGCTTCGGCGCTCATAGCCGTGACGACAGGTCCCAGGCTGCGTCCGCCCAGATAGAAGTCGCTGGAAGTTTCGCCTCCGGTGCGGTTGAAGAAGAGGCCAATGCCGATCATGGCAACCAGATAGATGCCAATAGCCAGGATAATACAGATTTGTGCAGTAGTCATGCGCTCACTCTCTCCTTTTGAAAATTTCAAAGCAGAACCTATCATACCACACTTGAAACAAGAACAAAATACAGAACAACGTATAGAATATATTCTATA
>JAAWQS010000120.1 GCA_022800665.1 Oscillospiraceae bacterium | reverse complement strand
CTTATCCTCCAGGGCCAGCATGTGAACAATCTCGTCCATGAACCTCTGGTCCACCGTGTCGCCGTCCAGCTCCACGGGCAGGACGATGTTCTCGTAGACATTGAGAATGGGGACCAGGTTGTAGTTCTGGAAGATGAAGCCGATGTTCCGGCGGCGGAAGATGGTCAGCTCCTCGTCGTTCTTCTTCGCCAGTTCGTCCCCCCGGACGATGACGCTGCCGGAGGTGGGGGTGTCCAGCCCGCCCATCATATTGAGAAGGGTGGACTTGCCGCTGCCGGAGGTCCCCACCACCGCCACAAACTCCCCCTGCTCCACCGAGAGGTTGACCCCATCCAGGGCGCGGGTGATGTTCGGCTCACTGCCATATTGCTTTTTCAAATCAACGGTCTGTAATACGTTCACGGTTAATCCGCTCCTTTCAGATGTTGGAGCTATGGTAAAATCCAAATGTCACAGAAATGTCCGAATCATGGTCTTGTTTGTGAATTTTCTGTGAACAGTTTATCTCCTGCTATTATGATTGGGTTACTTTGAACTACTCTTCCTTTTTTCAAACATGGCCTACAAAAATATCAACTATATTTGAGTGTCAGCAGCTCAAAGTGCCTATAAACCGATTCCCTTCCTTTGTGCAAATTGCCCCATGTGCGACACGCACAATTTTGTAAATTAAGTCCTTTGAAAAATGTGCAAATTCATGATAAAATATTTCTATATAAGGAAATGGAGGACCTTTTATCATGAAACGCATCAAAGCGGCTTGCCTGGAGCAGACCATTCACTTCCAACTGACGGACGGAATTTCTGCGGAGCTGGCAAAGCAGCAAGTCCGGCAGGAATATGAGTCCTACAAGGCGCAGATGGACCGTCACAAAACGCAATACAAGATCATGGAAGAAACTGAACAGCCTGACGGTTCCCTGGTCATAAAAATTAAGAAGCAGAATAACACCCAGCCTGTCGGAAACTATCTGGACTAAACGCCATGTATAAATTTGGAACACTGGCCCTGTATGACAAAAGAGGCGTTTACAAAATTGAAAGTGTGGGTCCCCCGCCGGTGCAAGGGACCTCCGGCAATTATTACAAGCTGCGCGCAGTATTTTCCAACAGCAATGAGATCATCTATACCCCGGTGGATATGGTCACGTCCATGCGTCCTCTAATCAGCAACAGCGAAGCAGCCAATTATTTGGAGCTGTTTGCCCGGTTGAAACCCCATGCTTTCCACTCCGGCAAGGCGATGGATTCAGCCGCCCATTACCGTGATATGCTTGCTTCTCAAAAGGTTGAGGACTGTCTGCTTTTAATCAAAGAAATTCTCGTCAAGCAAAGGGAAGCTATGCGGCAAAAGAAACGGCTGGGACAGGTGGATACACAATATTTGAAGCTGGCGGAAAAGCTGATCTGTGAAGAATTTGCTGTTGTATTGGATGCCACACCGGATGTAATCCGAGAGCGTCTCTATGCGGACATACAGCGCAGAGCCACCGCCTAAAACGAAACAACAATAATGAAACGGCAGGGAATCCTCTGCCGTTTCATTTTGTTCAAATATGGCTGACGTAACCACAAATCAATTCCGCTGTTTTCTCCGGCCCGATGGAACTGTCCACACTCAATTCATATTGGTGCGCGTCCCCCACTCATGGCCGGAAATGCTTTTGTAATAGGTCCCTCTGGCACTGTCGGAGCGGGCGATGCTCTTTCTGCCCTCCTGCTCCGTATCGCCGTACATCTCCATGACCTTTTTCACGCGGTAATCCTTTGGGGCATGGATAAAGATACGCACCACATTCTCCCGATTTCGCAGCACATAGTCCGCCGCGCGGCCTACGATGACACAGGCCCCCATGTCCGCAATCATATTGATGGCTTTATCCTGGGCAATCACCGCCTGCTGGACGGCGCTGGTACTCAGATACAATTCCCGCATGATGGCGTTTTCATCGGAGTTAATGCCGGAGATAAACTCCTTTGCCAGCCCGCTCTCCTGCGCGGCCAAAGCTGTCATCTCCTTGTAATAGCAGGGGACCCCCAGTTTCTGCGCCACCAACTGACCGATTCTCTTTCCCACTGTGCCGTGTTCGCGGGCAATGGTGATGATGATGCCAGGACGGGACTGCTGCAAAACAGATTTTCCCTCTGCGGGCTGGCCGTCCTCCGCCTTCAGGCGGTTCCAGAGACGGAGCATCACCACCGCCGTTACCGCGATGGCCAGAACATCCGCAATCGGAGCGGCCCAGAAGATGCCGGCGACGCCCCAGACCATGGGAGCCGCAATGGAAAACACAATCAACAGCACATCCCGCAGAATGGACAGCGGCGCGGCAGCTTTGGCATGGCCGATGGATTGCAGGAAAATCGCGCACACCTTCTGGACACAGGTGAACAGAATGAGGGATAGATAAATACGCAGGCATTGCACCGCAAATTGCGTATAGAGTTCCCCGTCCGTGCCGAACATCTGGATAAAAAGCAGCGGGAACACTTCAAACAGAACCGTGCAGATCAAGCAGACAATAGCCGTCCATTTGACGATCAGCCCCAGCAGTTCCCGTACCCGGTCATACTTCCTTGCCCCGTAGTTATAGCCAACGATGGGCTGCGCTCCGGCGGCGATTCCGATAGCGATATTCAGTACAATCTGGAACAGCTTCATAATGACCACGAATGCCGCCAGGGGGATGTCCGCCCCATAGGCCGAAACCGCACCGTATTGTACCAGCAGAATGTTGTTGATGATCGTAATGACCACGATGGATAGCTGTGTCAAAAAGCTGGAAGCGCCCAGAGCCATGATCTGCTTGAGCAGTCTCAAATCCAACCGGAAGCTGTCGCGGGAAATGCGGAAGGACTTGCTCCGTGTCAAATAGGCCGCGCAGATCAGGAAGCTGACAAACTGCCCCAGGATGGTGGCGTAGGCTGCGCCTTTAATGCCCAAGTCCAAGACGAAGATCGCCACCGGATCACCGATGATGTTCAGCGCCGCGCCTACCAACATGGCCCCCGTGGCGTACTTGGGGCTGCCGTCGGCCCGGATGATGGAGGCCAGGGTATTCTGCACCAAAGCCAGCGGCATCATGGCGTAAATGATGAAGCCGTAGTCGTGGGCCAAGGTCAGGTTGGCGTCTGTGGCCCCGATGAGCCGCAGCAGGCCGTCCCCCCAGCAATAGCTGATCAGAATGATTAGAACGCCGCCGAGGAACGAGCAGAGGATACTGTTGCCTACACTGCGGTGGATATTCTCCGTTTCATTCTTGCCCAAGGAAACGCTGAGAGATGCCGCCGCGCCGTCACCGAAGAACAGGGACACGCCCCAGCCGATCACTGTGATGGGGAAGATCACTCCGGTAGCTGCGTTGCCCAGATAGCCCACGCCGTTGCCCACGAAAATCTGGTCCACGATATTGTAGAGACAGGAGATGATGAGGGAACAGATGCAGGGGACCGCAAATTTCAGGAGCAGTTTCCCAGTCCTCTCTGTTCCCAGGTAGTTGGATGCTTGCATAAAATGATACCTCCCAATGTGATTTGTGGACAAACAGGCGCACGCGGCTGCGTGCGCCTGTTTCGACAAAATGACACACGCCGAGCATTACCGTACCGTGATCAGGCTTACGTGCAATGCACTGCGTGTGTCGTTGAATGTCCGTATGGAACTGACGCTGATTAGTTTAGCAGAAATTTTTCTCAGCCGCAAAGGTCAATTTTCACAAAGTTTCTGTGCATCTGCGTGGTCAAAATCCAGCGCCCGGCAGGTATAAATTATCACCGCCAGGCAAATCACAAACGTCAGCAGGTCGGAAACCGGCATGGAGTACAGCACCCCGTCCAGCCCGAACCACGTGGGAAGCAACAACGCAAATCCCACACCAAACAGTACCTCCCGCACCATGGAAATGGCGGTGGAGGCAAACGCTCTGCCCAGGGATTGCAGATAGATGAAGGCGCCCTTGTTCACCGTGGCCAGCGCCATCATGCAGAGATAGACCCGGAAGCATTTCACCGCATAGTCCGTATAGTACGCGCTCTCGTTGGCTGCGCCAAAAATTCCAATGAGCTGCCGGGGAAACAGTTCCACGATCAGCAGCGCCACAGCCCCGACAATGGCTTCCGCCGTCAACAGGCGTGTGAACAGAGACTTAGCCCTGTCTCTGCGGCCTGCTCCGATATTATAGCCCACCACTGGGATACAGCCAGCCGCCAGCCCCACCGCGATGGAAATGACGATCTGGAAGAACTTCATCACAATGCCCAGTGCTGCCATGGGAATCTGTGCGTACTGTGTCTGTCCAAAGATAGGGTCAATGGCGCTGTATTTCAAGGTCATGTTCTGAATCGCCGCCATCGCCATGACCAGGGAGATTTGAGACAGAAAGCTGCAAATTCCCAGAGGCAGATATTTCTTTGCCAGCGAGCCATGAAACCGGAAACTGCTCCGCTCCAGCCGGACAGCTTTCATGCGGCAAAGATACCATACCGCCAAAGCAGCCGTGACGATCTGGCCCAGCGCCGTGGCAACTGCCGCACCCATCATCCCCCAGCAAAAAACGAAAATAAAAACCGGGTCCAGGATCATGTTGACGAACGCTCCTGCCAGGGTAGACGCCATGGCAAATTTCGGACTTCCATCGGAACGGATGATAGGGTTCAAAGCCTGACCGAACATATAGAACGGCGCTCCCACGGTGATCCAGAAAAAGTATTCCTTTGCGTGGTAAAAGGTTTCCTCGTTGACCCGTCCGCCGAACAGGGTTAGGATCGGTTCTTGAAGGACAAGGTAGACCGCCGTCAAAATCAGACCAGAGGTAGCGCACAGCAGGACCGCGCTGCCGATGCTCTTATGCGCGGCATCCTTGTCATTCCGCCCCAGGCTGATGCTGACAAAAGCGCAGCAGCCGTCCCCGATCATCACCGCGATAGACAAAGCCACCACCGTCAGGGGAAACACGACAGTATTTGCGGCGTTTCCGCAGGAGCCAAGATAGTCTGCATTGGCAATGAAAATTTGGTCCACAATGTTGTAGAGCGCCGCCACCAGCAGAGAGATGACGCAGGGAACGGCGTATTTTGCCATGAGTCTGCCCACTGGTTCTGTTTCGAGGAATGCGTTTGATTTTTGATCCATTAAATTACCTCCTAAACATGAGAAAGCACACGGCAAGATGAGCTGGACTTATGCCATCTGGCCGCGCGCTTTCTAAATTGATTTTTATGATCATTAAAAACAACGTGCAGCAAACAACCGGATTTACGCGGTGTCGCTACTCGTTGTAACGTCAATATAGCGCTTTACAGGCAAAAAAGTCAAGCAAGAATTTTATGAAATTTTTATGAACCATCATTAATAAAATCGCAATCGTATTCTGGAGCGGGACCGGCAACACGGAAGCCATGGCGGGCTATATTGCCGAGGGCGTCCGGGGAGGACTATCTGGAAGCGGTCCTGATTTTAGGTCAGCGCATGGGACAGGTGCGGGCCATTGATGTGTCCCAATACCTGGGCTGCGCCAAGACCAGCGTCAGCCATGGACTGCGGCTTTTGCGCCAGGGCGGGTTCCTCACCAGAGAGGCGGACAGCTACCTGTACTTGACTGAGGCGGGCCGGGAAACGGCGGAGAAGCTCTACGCAAAGCGCCGCTTCTTTACGCAGTGGCTGATCGAGGCGGGCGTTGCTCCCGACACTGCCGAGAAAGACGCCTGCCGCATGGAACACGCTATCAGTGAGGAAAGTTTTCGTAAGCTGATGCAGGCGCTGGAGCATCCGCAGGAAACCCCTTAACATGGCATGATCGAATAGAAAGTTTGAAATAGCATACGGTTCGTCTTGATTCCCCGTGTTTTTGACAGATATAATTCACTCAATCCAAGCAAACAGCCTCTCTATATACCAGCAGTACGGCAAAAAACGGCGGTTTCCGCCAGGTGGAGGTGATTCCGATGAAGCAGCACCGCTTTTGGGCCTGGGGCGCCGTCTTTTGCATGGTCATGGTGATGCTCACAGGGTACAAGCGTAAGTAA
>JAAWQS010000017.1 GCA_022800665.1 Oscillospiraceae bacterium | reverse complement strand
AAACATGAAGTTATCCGACAGCGGCAGACTTTTCAAAGGTTTCACAGGCGGTATATCCTTTTTTGAAATCTGATCGTTCACAACATTTCCTCCGTTCGCTGGGACTGTTTTATAGAATCAGTATAGCAGGTTTTCAGTAGGATAGCAAGGAACAGACAAAAATTTTTCATGTCACACCGTCAAACCGCCCAATGACAAACGCAGGTTGGTAGGCTATAATAGGACCAATACTCCAGGAGCATTTGCCAGAAGGACAACGGCTGCGACATCTCGGATTACCGGGCCGTCCATCCGCAGTTCGGCACAATGGCGGACCCGGATTCTATCTTTTCTACCGGCGGCTGATCGCCCTGCGCAAGCAGTACCCGGCGTTTCGGGACGGCTCGTTCACCCTCCTGGACCCGGAGGATAAAAATGCTTTGCCTATACCCGCGACGCGGAGACAGAGCATATGCTGGTGGTGTGCAGTTTTGCGGCGGAGACACTGCCGGAGATACGTCCGGAGCGGTTCCGGGGCGCGGAGGTCCTGCTGTCCAACTATCCGGACCCTGCCGGACAGCTTCGTCCCTACGAAACTCGCGTACTCTGCCGGAAAGACTGACATGCGCTTTGCAGCAACATGTCTGTTGACAGAAATGCTAAGAAAATGGTATAATCATCCAAATAGAGTTTCCTGGGAACAACCGCAGGATGTTCCAGAGGCAGAGCCTCTGCTGTAAGCGAGATGGAGATATGCTATGAGATGGAAGGCGAAACACGGTACGGAGCGGCAGGGCTTCCCGCTTCTGCTTCCCATTTTGGGGGTATTTTGCATACTGGGAGCCGTCGTCTTCTCTGTGGCGGGAAAAATATCGCGGGAAATGTCTGACTCCGCCATTCAGAATTTAAGCGAGAGCCTGGAGCTGATCGAATGCACCATTGAGGCCATCTTCAAAAATGAAGCAGAGTTTCAAACCCTGATTGCCCGCGAAATTGCAAAGTCGGAAAGCCCGGAGGAATATATCCGCTCCTATGAGAAAAACCAGACAATGGTAAAGATGTCCCTGATCCTCTCCGGGGAATCGGAGGGCGTTTCCAATACCGGGGACGTCTTTTCCGAGGCGGGACTGGATTTTTCCGCAGGCGGTACGGTAGACGGTCTGCCCGTGTCCCAGTCCTACCTCAACTATATGGGGACATGGGCTTATACCCTGAAGTGCCCCGTAGTCAGGGACGGGACGGAGATTGCGTGGCTGTATATTGAATACGTGTATGATTTTTTGGACAGCTCCCTTCCCGCCGCCGGTTTTTACAATAAACAGGCATCTCTGTATATTATGGACGCAGAGAGCCAGAGATTTGTCCTCAAGCCCAAGGGGATGGGGAAACGGGATGCGGGCCACCTGAATCTGACGGACTTTTACCGGGCGAACAATATCAAGGAGGAGAATTTGCAGCGGGAGGTCCGGCAGTGCCTGACGGATGGAAAGAATATCCTGTTTTACCACAACATCCGGGACCAGAGCGCACTTAATTATATGTGGTCGGTCAACGACGGCACCATCTACTTGGTGGGCTATGTGCCTGTGGAGGCCATCCAGCAGGAGGGCCGGACAGTCAACCACAACATGTTTGTCGTGGTTGGCGTCATGCTGGTGGCGTTTTTCCTGTGCTGCCTCCTGTATTATCTCAGCCAGAGACAGCAGCGCAGGGTCCGGCAGGAACGGGAGGCGGAGCGGGAGTTGTACAACAAGCAGCTGTCCGAGGCGCTCCGGGCCGCCCAGATTGCCAACAGCTCCAAGACCACATTCCTCTCCAATATGTCCCACGACATCCGCACGCCTATGAACGCGGTCCTCGGCTTTACGGCGCTGCTGGCAAAGGATGCGGAGAATCCGGCGAAGGTGCGGGAATATTCCGCAAAGATTATGGCGTCCGGACAGCATCTGCTCAGTCTGATCAACGACGTGCTGGACGTGTCCAAGATCGAGAGCGGCAAAGTGGTCCTCAACTACGAGCAGTTTGCTCTGGACGGCATTACCGCCGCTCTGGACGCCATTATCCAGCCCATGGCCAAGGCAAGGAACCAGGAGTTTCATCTGGAGATATCTGGAATCCGCCATCAATACTTTGTGGGCGATGAGACGCGGATCAACCAGGTCCTGCTCAATCTGCTCTCCAACGCGGTGAAATATACCCAGGAGGGCGGCTCCATCTGGCTGCGAATCACCGGCCAGGAGCAGCGGTCCAGCCAGTATGAGCGCATCCGGATTGAGGTGGAGGACAACGGATACGGCATGACGCCGGAATACCTGGAGAAGATTTTTGACGCCTTTACCCGTGCGGAAAACAGCACGACCAACAAGGTGCAGGGGACCGGACTGGGCATGGCCATCACCAAGAGCATTGTGGAGCTGATGGGCGGAACCATTGCGGTCTCCAGCGAGGTGGGCCGGGGCAGCCTCTTTGTTGTGGAACTGGACCTGCGGATAGCGGAGGACGGCACGGCGGACCTGCATAAGACTGGCAGCGCAGCCGCCCCAACCGAGGGCTGCAGCCTGGAGGGAATGCGGTTCCTGGCTGCAGAGGACAATGAAATCAACGCGGAAATCCTGACGGAGCTGCTGGACCTGGAGGGGGCCTCCTGCGAGGTTGCCGGGAACGGCCAGCTGGCGCTGGAGCGGTTTTCCCAGGCGGAGGCAGGGACGTTTGACGCTATTCTGATGGACGTACAAATGCCGGTCATGAACGGATACGACGCGACCAGGGCTATCCGCGCCTTGCCGCGGAGCGGCGCGGCGGCAATTCCCATTATCGCAATGACCGCAAATGCTTTTGCGGAGGACGAGAAAGCGGCTTTGGACGCCGGTATGGACGCCCATGTACCCAAGCCGCTGGACATTGAGCTGCTCAAGCGCGTAATTCAACAACTTGTGAAACGGGAGTGACAAGCATGAGAAAAACGGCTGAAAAGCGTTTGAGAATAGTGGCGGCAGCCCTGCTGACGCTGCTGCTGGGGGCCTGTTCTATTGTGGAGGACGATCCCATTGTATTTGACGGGCCAAGAGAGGGGCGGATTGTCAATCTGTACAGCCCTATGGAGAAGAGCAGCCCGGACGCAGAAAATGTGGCCCGGACCGCCGCGGACCTGACCGTGGCAATGGCGGAGGAGGAGCTGGGCGTATCCGTAGCCTACCGCACCTATACGGCGGAGGACCACCAGGATAAGACCTATGACGATGTTGCCATCGACCGGATTCGCAGCAACATGGACGACATCTACCTGCTCAATCCGGACGTCATCCAGACGATGGGCACGGAGAACCGGCTGATGGACCTGTCCGGCCTGGAGTGCGCGAAGAACCTGCGGGATGTGATCCGAACGGCAAACACCGTCAATGGGAAGCTGGTAGCCATTCCCCAGGAGGTGGTGGCCTACGGCCTGTTCATCAACAAGGACATGTTCGACCAGTACAGCCTCGCCCTGCCGGAGACGCCGGAGGACCTGCTGGAGTGCTGCCGCGTGTTCCAGGAAAACGGGATCGAGACACCCATCGGCGCAAACCGCTGGTGGCTGGAGGTCTTCGTCTTTGCCCAGGCTTACGCGGACCTGTACAACGGAGGGAATACGGAAGCGGAGATTGACGCCCTCAACCGGGGCGAGGCCAAATACAGCGACTATATGCGTCCTGCTTTCGAGTTCCTCCAGGAGCTGATAGACCGGGGCTATGTGGACGCCGGACGCGCCCTGGTCAGCGAGGCCATTGAGGGGGAGCGGGAGGATTTCCTGGCCCAGAAAACCCCCATCGTCATGGCCTATTGGGGCGCGGCCAATACGGATACCGCATACGGCGCCACGGACTTTGAGATGCAGGTCATCGGACTTCCCAGCAGCCGGGGACAGATGCCCGTTGTGTCCATGACCGGGCTTGCCATCGGGGAGGGGGCGGAGCACAGGGAGGACGCGGTGAAGACTCTGGAAGTCATGCTGTCCGACGAGGCGCTTCAGGTTTTTGCGGAGACGAACCGGGTGATCTCCCCCTCCAGGAACGTGGAGGTGGAGTGCGTCCCTGCGCTGCAGCCGCTCAATGACCGGATTCAGGAAAACGTCTATGTACTGGGGACCAATGCCAATATGAAGGTGGAGCAGTGGGGCAGCGTCTGCCTCATCGTGCGGGACCTGCTGGCTGGGGCTGCGGTGGACGAGTGCATGGCCGCCTTTGACCGGCTGCAGGAGGAATCCCTGCGCCAATAAACCGCAGATAAGCCAAAAGCGGGGGCGAACGCCCCCGCTTTTCTCTGTTTGCCGCACTGCGGCGGCGGATCATTCCCGCACTAGACGAGCCTGTCGTTGTGTAAGCCGAAGCTGACCGCTATGGCCGCATCGACCCGGTCCATAAGCTCTTTGTCTACGCGCCCCATTTTTTCCCGCAGCCGCCGTTTATCCAGCGTCCGGATTTGTTCCAGAAGCACCACGGAATCCCGGGTCAAGCCGTAGTTTTGGGCCGCCAATTCGATATGTGTCGGCAGCTTCGCCTTTCCCGTCTGTGACGTGATTGCTGCCGCAATCACGGTGGGGCTGTATCGGTTCCCTGTATCGTTTTGAACGATCAGCACAGGACGCACGCCTCCCTGCTCGCTCCCCACAACCGGGCTGAGGTCGGCATAATAAATGTCCCCGCGTTTTACGCTTGTATCCACTCAGTTCACACTCCGCCGGAAGAAGTGCCCGTTTCAGCGGGCCACTATCATTCTCCCACGCTGGCGCGGAATTTATACCAGCCCGCAGCGAAAAGAGCGCAGTCCGCGCTTTCCGCTCCAGCCGAATGATCGCCTTCCTGCCCCGCAATATTGTATGCCGGCGGCAGGGCAATGGTTCCTGGCGGGGCAAATGGTCACTCCACGACGTAGCCGTCGCTGCCCATCTTGTACCGCTGGCCGTCTATTTCAATGGTACCGCTGCGGTAGAGGGTCCCGTCGGGCTTCCGGTACTGCCAGCCCTTGTCGTCCTTCTTCCAGCCCGCCGCACTGACGCCCTTGTCCAGATAGCCGGACAGATCCAACTCCTCCCGGAGCTGGTCGTCCTGGAAGTGCCACCACTCCGACGTCAGCCCCGCCAGGCCGCCTGCATCCTTCATATATTTCTCCAGCAGCCTGGCGTTGTCGTTATTGCGGTCGGTAACGGCGTACCAGCTCAGGTCGTGAATAGCGGACTGCATCTCCAGCTCCTGTGCGCTGTCCCAGGTCTCCAGGGTCAGGTCCAGGGCCACGCCCCGGTTGTGGTTGGATACCGACTTTGCCAGAAACGCGCCGATGTTGAACCGTCCGCCGGTCATCACTTTGCCCAGGGTCAGATAGGCCGGTTCTTTCGGCTTTTCAGGCTCTTCCTGCTTTGGAGGACTGGGCTGCTGCGCAGGCTCTGACGGTTCCTCCGGGGCGGGCGCGGGCTGCTCCGGGGTTGTATCCGGCTCCTCGCCGTCGATGACGACGTCCGGCGGCAGGACCGGCTCCGGCTCTTCCTCTGTCTCCGGGTCCGGCATGGAGCGGGCAATGGAACGGGCGATGGGGACGGCAGTACTGTCCCCGCCTGCGCTGTCCGCCGGCAGGGGAGCGCCGCTGCTGTCCAGCAGGGGGGCGTCCAGCTGGGCCAGGGTAGTGTTGTAGAGGAAACGGGTGGCCTCGTTGGGACGGAACGCCTCGTAGATTTTCAGCCGGTAGCCGTCCTTCTCCGCCGCCTCTGCCGCCTTAATCAGCTTTTGGGCGGTGGGGTAGAGCAGGGGGACCAGACAGCTGCCGTCCGCCTGATGCACGTTCTCAAAGCCCTGGATGACCTGGCCTGTGATCTGGTCAATGGGATAGTTGTGGACCTTGAACACAGACGCATAGCTGTTGGTGATGCTGTACGCGCACAGACTGCCCACATACTCCGGCAGGTTAATCATACAGAAGCGGCTGTCCACATAGCCGTGCTTGTTCTGATAGCGGACGGAGAAAAACCCGTCCTTCTCCTCCAGCACGCACAGCGCCGTACCGCCGGGGACTGTGGACAGAACGGCGGAATTCTCACCGGCTGCGCTGCGGAGCGGCTGGTCCAGGATGGGCCACACAGTGGCGTAGAGGGGGGAGATATCCGCCCGGAAGGAGACCTCCTCCGGTCCGGCGGTGATCTGGGGACCGGCAGACGCCTGCTGGTAGGCCGTCACCTGATACCGGCAATCGGCCCCGGACCCGACCCGGCCTGTCTCATAGACCAGCTCGCCTCCGGCGTCCACCTGCTGCACGCCCTCCCAGCGGTTCTCCTCTCTGTTCCACGCCTGGATCTCGTAGTAATCGCCCTTGGTTTCCTTCCAACGCAGGGTATACAGCCGCTCGCCGGTCTGCTGGTACTCCAGGGCCAGCTTGCCGCTGAGCAGGTCGTCCCGGCCCAGCTCCACTGTCTCGCTCAGGGGGCTGTAGAGGGTGTACCCCTTTCCGTCCATCACCCAGCGCAGGGCGATGGCGGCGGTCCGGTTTTGCCCCGGCATGGCCAGGTCCCCGTCCTCGCCGAAGCGGAGCCGGGCGGAGCCGCTCTCCACGGACTTCACCGGCTTGCACTGATTGCGCTCCACGGTGCAGATTTCATAGCGCACGCCCTCCTCGCGGGTCCAGGACAGCTCCAGGGACCCGTCCGCGCCAATCCGACTCGTCAGGTCCTGCGGGGAGGTGGGCTTCAGGTAATTAAGGGTGATTTCCAGGTAGTTTTCGCTCTCCGCCGTGCGCCGCACGCCCAGCAGGTTTTTTCCTTCTGCGGCGGCGTAGAACCGCACCTGTACCGGCGCGGACAGCTGTTGGGTGGACAGGACGAAGCAATCCTCCTCGCTGCTCCCCTCCGCGTCCACGAAACGGGCCCCGCCCTGCTCCTTGACGCGCACGAGGCAGGCAACGCCCTCCGGCAATTCGGGCCAGAACAGCTCCAGCCCTCCGTCCTTGCGGGCGTAGACCGCCACGTCTCCCTCCGGCATCACCGGCTTGTCCACAACGGGCGGCAGCAGGAACGCCGCCGCAAACGCTCCCACCAGAACCAGCAGGAGCGCAGCAAGCGCAATGATAACTTTTGTATCCAAATCAAGAGGGTTCTTCTTTTCGTTCATCATTCATCCCATCAGGCGACGGAGTCAATGGTTTCTCCGCTGGCGTTTTTGAGGGTGTAGACTACAAAGCCGTCGTATACCAGCTCGCCGTCCTCCCCCTCCAGGTCCAGACAGCTGGGCGCATAGTCGGAGGACAGGGGCTTGCCGATGGCGGCGTACAGCTCGCTGACCGGACGGCCTACCAGCCCCTGGGCGGTAGTCTTCGGGTCTGCGGCAGGCTGGGGTGCAGGCTCCGGCGCAGGATCGGGAACCGGTTCCGGCTCCGGTTCCGGCTGGGGGGCAGGTTCCGGCGCGGGCTGGGGAGCTAACTGCGCCGCAGGCTTTTGTTCCGGCGTTTGCACCGGTTTCTGTTCCGGCTTCTGCTCCGGCTGGGGGGCAGGAGCGGTTCCGGCGGCAGTGTCCGCGGGGGCGGCGGGTTCCTCGGTTTCCTCAGCCGGGGTTTCTCCATCCTCCGGAGGAACGGCATCCTCTTCTTCGTCCTCCGGAACGGCAGGAGGGGCCGGGGGTTGGGCATCGCCGCTGTCACCGGCAGCCTCCTGGTCTGACGCCGGGGCCGCCGCGCTGTTTTCAGGGGGGACATCCTGGTTTTGACCGCCGCCGCAGGCGCACAGGCTCAGCGTCAGGGCGAGAGCCAACAGGAACAGGGTAAACTTTTTCATCATAAAATCCTCCAATTTCTTTTGCTGTTCAGCGTATATAATGCCATCCGTCCACATCAATATACTTATAGAGATTGACGTCATACCGGCCCTTCTTGCGGTAGGCCATTTCCAGCTCGGTATCAAAGATGTAGTTCCTTCCGTCAAACTCAATCTCCACCCAGCTGTGGGGGGCGCGGTTGTTGCCTACGGTGCCGCTGTAGATGGCGGCGTCATAGCCGATCCACCGGGACAGGTACCAGAACACAGACGCATAGCTGTAGCAGTTGCCGTAGCCGGTGGAGAGCATATCCAGGGCGTCCTTCTGCATGAAGTCCAGGACGCCGAAGGCGTAGGCGGGACGGCGGCGGTAAGTGAAGTTGTCCCGCGTATAGAGGTAGAGCGCACGGAGCTTCTGCTCCTGGGTCATGCCGCTGTTGGTAACGTTCATGACAATCCACCGCAGGCGGTTATCCAGGTCGTCGCTGCCGGAGGTGAAATGCCCCTCGGCGTTGAAGGTCCAGTTCCCCGCCGTGTCATTGCGGACCATGCCGCCCCGCCCGCTGTCGAAGCAGTACAGCCAGCCGTCGGCGAGGTGATAGCCGTCGGGGATTTCGGAGGGCGCTGCGGTGTGGCCGGACCACTTCTCCGTCCCGTTGCTGCCGGTGTGCTCGTGGGATACGGATGCCTCTGCCACGTCGTAATAGTACCAGCTGCCGGGGGCCACGTCCAGATAGAATACAGGCTGGACGCTGTCGACATAGCTCTTGTCCGGTGTGCGGCCCACCGCCCGGTTGACCATAGCCACCGCCTCGGCGCGGGTGATAGGCGCGTCCGGACGGGCCGTGCCGTCCTCGAAGCCGCTCAGCCAGCCCCAAGCCCTGGCAGAGAGCAGGTAGGGGGCGTCCGGATGATCCGGTGGCACATCGGTAAAGGGCTGGGCGTCGGTGCGGGGGGCGGAGAAGTAGGCGAGATAGCGGATAAACTCGCTGCGCTTGAGCTCCTCATTGGGCAGGAACTCCGTCTGTCCGGGCCGGACCACCCCCAGAGACCCCAATGCCAGCGCCGCCTGAGCATACCACTCGTCCCCGGCCACATCGGTAAAGGACACCGTAACCATCTCCGGCTTCTGGGGCAGGAGGCGGTAGATCATCTGGGCGGCCTCTCCGCGGGAGAGGCTGCCGCCGGGACGGAACTGCCCGCCGCTGCCGGAGATGTAGGCGGTATGCTGGTCGGAGATCAGGATTGAACCGGGTGTTTCCCCAGTTTCCTCCGGCTTTTCTGTCTCTTCCGTATCCTCGGTCTCCGGGCCGTCCTGGCCGGTTTCCACCTCGTCCTCCGGGCGGGTGTTGAGCCAGTCCGGCGGTGTCGCGTCTGCAGCCAACGCTGCGGAAGAGAGCAGCCACGCCGCTATCAGGGCCAATGCCACGACACGTTTTTTCATCATGAATCCTCCTTTACTTCTGCACAAACGCCGGCAGGGACACAGTTTCCTCCGGCGCGGTAAACACAACGCGCAAATCCTCCAGCCCGGCCTCCGGCACATAGAGGGCAAAGCCGTTGTCCTCCAGGAGAAACGCCTCCCAGCGCCTGCCGCCGGAGCAGAGATAGACGGCAGATTCCTCCGCCGGTTCCACTGGCAGCGTACCCTGAACCAGCACATACCCCTCCGGGGACGAGGCGGGGGCCGCTGTCAGGGCCAGGGGAGCGTCCACGATTTTTGCCTCCGGGACCGTCCGTTCCGGGGCGGGCATGATGGGTGGATGCTGAATCAGGTAATCCAGGTTCCGTTCCACCAGCTCAATCACCACCACGGCGGGTTCCGACGCCAGCTCCTCCAGCTTATAGGGCATACTGCGGGAAAATACCGCGTGGGAAAACGTATCCGCAAAGTAGGGATACAGCAGCTCCCCGAAGGAATCCCGGAACATCACCAGCGACTCGCCGTAAGCGCCGCCGGAGGTCTGAATGGTCATATCGTTTGCAGAGCGGAAGGGTTTGTCGTAGGTAAAATGCAGCTCCCCGCCGTAGGTCTGATCTGTCTCCCGCCATTTGCCGGTGGGATAGAGCATGGCGTACAGATCGCTGCGGTGGTTGTCCTGGGGGATAAAGGTCTCTTGGAAATAGCTGGGCTGGTGATAGGCGGAGTACGGCGGGATAATGCGCTGCAGGATGGCATCCGCCGCCAGGGCCGCGCCTTTGGCGTTCCAGTGGGAATCCTGGGTAAAGTACAGCGTCTCCTCCTGTCCGCGGAACAGGGAGAACAGGTCCGCATAGTCAACGTATACCGCTGCCGGGTCCGGGGCGGCTTCATAGTAGTCTGTTCCCACGCCTATAGCCAGCCGCTCCGCCAACGCTTCAGCGTTGCTCCGGTGGGGAGGAACGGTGAGGCCGGGCATATGCTCCGGGTACAGAGAATTCTTGTTGGGCGCGATGGTAAACACCAGAAATCCGCCCCGGTCATGGACATACCGGTCCATCAGCGTCAGATTCCGGGCCGCGCAAAAGATTTCCCGGTCCGTCATCAGGTCCGCGCCGGTATAATCGTCCAGTGTGCCGCCGAAATAGAGCCACCCGTCCTTCCCCAGTACCACGTTGTCCGCAATGGAGGTGTGCAGCAGGTTCTGGTTCAGAGCGGACCAGGCGGACACCATCTGCTGGCGAAGAAAATAATTGTCCTCCACATAGCCGGACAGCTGGGAGAGATACGCCCCATTGATACCGCCTTCGGCGTCCCGCAGGAGGGGCGGCGGGGCCAGGACTTCATTTCCGCCGGCCTCCCCCCTCGCCGGGAGCAGCATCCCCGCAGAGGGGATCAGACACAGCAGCAGGATGACCGCAATAAACAGCTTTTCTTTCATACCGGCCTCCCTGTCCCGTTAAAATTGTCCATAAATAAACGGCTGGAACCCGCTGCCCGCCGCCGCCAGCAGGCACAGCGCAAACAGCGCGACGGCCCCGCCATAGGACGCCGCCGTAACCCGCCGCCGTCCCTCCGGGGACAGACGGTCCGCCCACTGGACCGCCTTTGGTCCCAGCGGCAGGCAGGCCGCAATCCCCGCCGCCAGCGCGCACCACGCCGCCGGACTGATCCGCTCCAGAACCAGTGTGGACGCGGGGGTAAGGCCAAAGCCGGTGAACATGGCTCCCAGGACAGAAAAGGCTTCCGCCAGGCTCCCGGCCCGGAAAACCACGAATCCCAGACAGACCGCCAGCAGAGCATATAGCCGGGAGGCCGCCCGTCCAAGGGCCGTCTTCTGGAGATTTTTGCAGTTGATAACGCCCAAGGTTTCCAGGGCGGAGAGCAGGCCGTGCCACGCGCCCCACAGCAGGAATGTCCAGCCCGCGCCGTGCCAGATGCCGCACAGCACAAACACCGCCGCCTTGTTGACCGCCGCCCGGACTTTCCCCTTCCGGCTGCCGCCCAAGGGGATGTATACATAGTCCCGGAACCAGGAGGAGAGGGAGATGTGCCACCGCCGCCAGAAATCGGTGATGGAGGCGGCAAGATAGGGGTACTGGAAGTTCTCCGGCGTCTCAAAGCCGAACATTGCCGCCATACCAATAGCCATGTCGCTGTAACCGGAGAAATCGACATATAACTGGACCATGTACGCGACGGCCCCCAGCCACGCCAGCCGGACGTCCAGGCCGTCCCCCATGGAAAACGCGCTGTTGACGATGGGGGCGGTCAGTCCCGCCAGCAGCAGCTTTTTGGCGAAGCCCACCACAAACCGGCGCAATCCTTTTGCGGCCTGTTCCGCGTTGGGACTGCGCTGTTCCAGCTGGGGAGCGAACTGATCGAAACGGGCGATAGGCCCGGAGGTGATCTGAGGGAAGAAGGAGAGGTACAGCAGCACGTCCCCAAACCGCCGCCCCTCCGCGCCGCCGGACCGATAGGCGTCCACAGTGTATGCAATTGCCTTAAAGGTGAAAAAAGAGAGGCCCACCGGCATCGGCCAGGCGGGGCCGGCCAGCTCCAGGCCCAGTGCGCCGTTGAGAATTTCCGTCAGGAAATCCAGGTACTTCAAGCTGCCCAGCAGTCCCAGCTGCAGGACCAGCGCGGCGGACAACACGGCTTTTTTGCCCCGTACCCGTCCCAGCAGCGTCCCTGCGCCGTACGCGGCGGCGGCAGACAGCAGCAGGACCGGTATGCCCTGCCACTGTCCAAAGGCGCAGAAAATGAGGCTCGCCGCCAGCAGCAGTCCGTTTTTCACCCTGCGCTGGGGCAGGAGGACATGGAGCAGAAAGACCGGCGGAAAGAAGAAAAATAAAAAAATCGAGGCGTGCAGCGCCAATGTACTGTTCTCCTATACTTTAATTTAATATGAACGTCTAAAATTATATACTCCCCGCCGGAAAAGGTCAAGGGGCGGCAGTATTTTTGTAGGCTTCTACAAAAGGGAAACGGCGTATTCACAGAAATTTCATAAATTGCTGTGGACCTCCCCCCATAAAGGATGCAAAAATGATGCCGCCCCGTGTAAAAATATCTTACCAAGGCGGGAAACTTTTCCCTTTTGTTCCGCGTCTATAGAACAGAAGGGCATTCTAAGATACCTGCATATATGAGGAGGATGAGTCATGAAAAAGAAGAGCGCAAAGTGGGCCGCCCTGCTGCTGGCGGCATGTATGGTCCTGACCCTGGCCGCCTGCGGCAAAAAGGGCGGCGAGTCCCAGCAGCGCAGCGGCACGGTCTATGTTCCCCAGTTCATGGACTGCACCCTGGAGGACATCCAGTATGTCAACCAGGGCTGCTCAGACGGCCAGTATATCTATTTCTCCGCCGACGTCCGGGGCGAGGAGAAGGAGGAGACCTGGACCGACCCGGAGACCGGCGAGACGGAGGTCTTTACATACTACGACTCCGCCACCACCCTCTTCCGGGTGGACCTCTCCAACGGCAACGCGGCCCAGCTGGAAAATTACCAGCCGCCGCAGCCTGGCAGCGGAGATGACGGCAGCGCCTACCTCAGCGGCATCCAGGCCGGGGAGGACGGCGCCCTCTGGGTCACGGAGGAGATGACGGTCTATCAGTACGACCTGCCGGAGGACTTCGACGGGGAGAGCGGCGATAAGTGGGAGTACCAGACCGGCTATGAGGAGACTATGATCCGGCGGCAGCTGGACAGCTCCGGTAAGGAGCTGTCCCGGACGGAAATCTCCAGTACCGTCCTCCAGGAGAAGCTGGACGTGGAGTACGTCAATAACATCGCCTTTGACGCCGCCGGAAACCTCTTTGTCACCATGGATAATAAAATCGCCGTGCTGGACAAGGACCTGAACAAGCTCTTTGAGCTGGAGACTATGGAGAATATGTGGGGCAGCATGATCCAGCTGGCGGATGGCTCCATGGCCCTGCTCGGCTCCTACGAGGACCGGGAAAACGAGACCTATGGCAGCAAGCTGATGCTTGTGGACATGGCAAACAAGGCGTGGGGCACGACATACGAGCTCAGTCCCAACGTCTACAACCTCATCCCCGGCGGCGGGGACTATATCTGCTACTACCAGAACAACGACTCCATCTACGGCCTGAAGGCCGGAGCCGCCGAGGGCGAAAAGCTCTTCAGCTGGCTGAGCGCGGGCGTGGACCGGAACGATATCTCCTTCTTTACCTTCCTGGCCGACGGCAGAGTGGCGGCGGTTTCAACGAACTGGAAGGATGAAAACCTGGAAGTCAAACTGGCGCTGCTTACCCCCACCGACGCCAGTACCTTGCCGGAGAAAACCACCCTGACCCTGGCCGCCAACTGGCTGAGCTATGACCTGCGCAAAAAGGTGATGGATTTCAACCAGAAGAGCGACACCTGCCGCATAGAGGTGGTGGACTACAGCGAGTACAACACCTCTGCCGACCAGCAGGCGGGCCTGACCAAGCTGAACACGGAGATTGTAGCCGGGACCATGCCGGACCTGCTCTACACCAGCAATCTGCCTATGGACCGCTACGCCGCCAAAGGCGTCCTGGAGGACCTGTGGCCCTTCATTGAGGCGGACACGGAGATCGGCGGACGGGCGGGCCTCATGGAACACGTGCTGGATGTAGCCAGCGTGGACGGCAAGCTCTATCAGGCATTTTCCGGCTTCACTATCCGCACCCTGGCCGGTCCCGCCGCCCTGACGGGCGACCGGATGAGCTGGACGCTGGCGGAGCTCCAGGCGGCGTTGGCCCAGATGCCTGCGGGCTGCACCATCTTCGGCGTGGACGACACCCGGACCAGTATGCTCGACCAAGTGCTGAGTATCAACATGAGCCATTTTGTGGACTGGGAGACAGGCAAGTGCTCCTTTGACAGCGATGCGTTCAAGGCGCATCTGACCTTCTGCAACGGCTTCCCGGAGGAGTTTGTCTGGGAGGAAGATATGGAATACTACGGCGAAATCGAGCGCATTATGAAGGGAGAGCAGATGCTGGCCCGGCTCTATATCTCCGACTTTACCACGCCGCAGGCTTATGACGCGGCGTATAGGGGCCGCTGCGCATTCATCGGCTACCCCAAGGAGGACGGCAGCGTGGGCAGCTGCTTCAGCCTCCACAGCGGCCTCGCCATGTCCAGCTCCTGCAAGGACAAGGACGCCGCCTGGAGCTTTATCCGCCAGATGTTCCTGCCCCAGGCCTCGGAGGACAATTATGACGAAAGCGCCCAGCAGTACTATTTCGGCGGCTTCCCGGTGAACAAGTCCGACTTTGAGAAGATGAAGGAGGGCGCGATGAAGGAGGTTGCCATGACCGATGAAAACGGCCAGCCGGTTCTGGACGACGCCGGTCAGCCCGTACTTGCGGCGAAGGCCTCCTGGTATTTGGGCGAGGACCAGGAGAACCCGGAACTGGTGGTGTACGCCGCCACCCAGGAGGACGTGGACCGGATCATGGCCCTCTACGAGAGCATTGATTCCCTGTACGGATACGACCAGAGCATTTACGCCATCATTGAGGAGCAGATCGGCGCGTTCTTCGCCGGGGACAAGGATTTGGATACCACTGCGAAAGAGATCCAAAACCGCGTACAGCTGTACATGGGCGAGAATATGTGACGGCGGGAACTGTGCGGCAGGGAGCGCCGCGCCCGCATCCAAACAAACCAGAGCCGCCGCCCGGTTCGCCGGACGGCGGCTCTGCTCTGTTTCCAAACGCTACATCAAAAGAATCTCGCCGTGGACCTTTGTGGCGACGCAGCGCCGGTATATCTGGTGCAGGCGGATGGCGTCGTCCCCGAAGCGGATTTTAGTCCCAGGATAGGCCACGCTGCACTCCAGCCGCTCGTTGCCCTGCCCCTCCCGCTTCTCCTCCGGGGCCATGCGCTGCATCCGCTCCTCCAGCTGCCGCATCTTCATCTCCGCCGCCGTCAGCTTCAGCCTGGTCTTGCTCAGCAGGGACGTCTTGACCGGACTGTCCGGCTGGCACTCCAGCTTCTCCATCTCCATCTCCAGGGCGTTCACCTCCCGCTGGACTATCTCCCGTTCAAAGCTGGCGCAGGGCCGTCCGCCCAGGGCGACGGTGGTCTTGCACTCCGACTGGGACCCCACCGCGTTGGCGCAGATTCTCCGGGCCGCCCAGACCCAGCCGCCCATAATCTTGCCGCGGCCAGACTGTACCAGCACCTCCCCGCCGCAGTATACGCTGCTGCTGATGATGCAGTCCGTCTGCAAGTTCTCCCGGACGCAGATGACCGCGTTTTCCACATATTTGGAGAAAATACTCCCGCGGGCCTGGACCGTGGTGGTGCCGTCGCCTAAAATCCCCTTGACCACAGCCAGATCGCCGCCGGCCTCCACAGAGCTGCCCGCCTCCACCACGCCGTCAATGTTGATGTTGCCCCCGGCCTGCACCGTAAAGCCGCTGAGGACGTTGCCGTGGATGTTGATATCCCCCAGGAAGTTGATGCTTCCGGTGGAAAAGTCCACGTCCCCTGCAATTTCCAGAACCGGTTTGACCTGAAACACATTCCCGGTGAACTCCACCGACCCCGCGATGGACGCCAGCAGCTGGGTGCCGTCCTCGCTGATCTCCGTGTTCTTCCCGCGGGGCAGCGGCACCGGCTTCCCGCTCTTGGCCGGGATTTCCTCCCCCTGCACCGACCGGCCCGGCTCGCCCTCCGTGGGCTTGATTAAGTGGCAGATTTCTTCCCCTTTGTCCGCGTTGTGGATGAGGTTGAGGGACGTGTAATCCACCTGGTCAAATTCGTCCACCTCCAGCACCCGCTGTATCTTCCGGGGGAAATTGTCCACAATGTTGCCGTTCTTGCCGTCAAAGGCCGGTTTCCCCTTGGCGACCAGATACAAGTTGAAGTACCGTTTGTCATTGTGGGACAGCTGGTCGATCAGACGGGTGTCCACGCCGTAGGTGATCTCCTGCGACACCAGGGCCTCATACAGCATTTCGCGGCTCAGCTCCGCGCCCTTCCCCACCGGCGGGAATACCAGCATCCACGCATAGAGCTTGTCGGCGGATAGGTAGAGAAACGGCTGGGCGTCCAGAACCGCAGGTCCCTCGTCCTGCGCGGCCCCATTCTTTTTCTCGTTCTTCTTCTCGTGCTTCTTTTTCTCGTCCTTCGGGTCCTTTTTCTTGTCGTCCTTCTTTTTCTTCTCTTCCTTCTTTTTGGTCCCCTGGGCGGCCTTCAGCCGTGCGCTGCACGCCGCAATCAGAACCGTCCGCAGCCGGTTCAGCTCCCTGTGCACCATCTCCGGCGACAGTACGCCCTCCTCGTCCAGACAGATGCGGGGCGCGGGCAGATAGCCGGCCTCGTGCCGCCGCTGGGCGTGGAGGCGGAAAATGGGGTGGTCCTCGGACAGCTCCAAAAGGGACATGCTGAACGCGCTGGGGCTGGCAAGCTCCGGCGGAACCTCGTCAACGGGTTCCGGCTCTTTGCGGGCCGGTTCCGGCTCTTCGGGTTTCTCACCGAACAGAAGGTTCGTGAATTTATTCTTGATTGACATGATGAGCACCGTCGCTTCCTTCTTGAATTATCTTCTATTGTACATGGGCCGCGGCTGTATGTCAATCCTCGGATGCCGCAAGCACAGAAATGCCGCGGGACGTATGCCTCGGCATATGAGGCATTGACAAAACTGAGTCTGGCAAATAAAATATGAATGTACAGCAATACAGTTTGCCTGTATGTAAATTAAGCCCTTGGCAGTAGATTTTCCCGGTATATGGGAAAGTTCGAGGCCAAGGGCTTTTATTTTGGAGGGAATTATGATTACTGCGATATTGGTTGACGGCGCATTCTATCAGCGTCAGGCATATCTTCTTTTCGGGGAAAAATCGCCAAAGGACCGAGCGATTGAGCTGATAAAGTATTGCAGGAGGCATGTTGCAAAGGAGGGCGGCGAGCTGTACCGGATCTTCTACTATGACTGTCCGCCGTCTGATAAAACGGTATTTCATCCCCTCACGCAAAAGACAGTATCTCTGCTTAAATCGCCTCAGTACAAATGGCAGATGGAATTTATATCGGAATTGGCTTCCAAGAGAAAGGTTGCCGTTCGGAGAGGCGAGCCGCTGGAAAGCTCTGGTTCGTACATGTTACGGCCCGATGCAGTCAAAAAATTGTGCAGGCGCACAATTACAGTGGATGACCTGAAGGAGACAGATTTTTATCTTGACATCAAACAGAAGGGCGTTGATATGCGTTTGGGCCTGGATATTGCCTCCCTGGCATATAAAAGGCAGGTTTCCCAGATTGTTTTAATTGCGGGAGACAGCGATTTTGTCCCGGCGGCAAAGCACGCGCGGCGGGAGGGGATTGACTTCATCCTTGATCCCATGTGGCACAGCATATCCCCAAGCCTGAACGAACACATCGACGGACTGCATTCCTGCGTAGCAAAACCGCCGAACAACAGCGCCGATCCCCTCTGTATCAAAAATTCCGATCAGCAGACATAGCCGGTGATCCCTGTGCATACCAGTTCTTAAAGTGTTCTTAATGGAAAATGTTACTGGCCGGATAAAAGAATGATGC
Organism: Oscillospiraceae bacterium; assembly: GCA_022800665.1. Classification (GTDB taxonomy): domain Bacteria; phylum Bacillota; class Clostridia; order Oscillospirales; family Oscillospiraceae; genus Pelethomonas. Next base: position 26,827 of record JAAWQS010000017.1, on the reverse strand, counting down.
AAGTTTGATGCACGGCTCAGTACAATAGAAGCATATCTAATCCGCAACGAGGAGGACTATCATGAGAAAACATACCAACAGGCTGACGGCTCTGCTGCTGGCTCTGTGCATCGTTTTGGGCCTGGCCGCCTGCGGCGGCGGCAAGGACAGCGGCGAAGCCGACCAGCTCAGCGGCATCGTCTACGTGCCGGAGTTCATGGACCTGGGCCTGGAAGTGGACTACATCAGCGACGGCTGCTGCGACGGCAAGAACGCCTATATCGTGGCCGACACCAGCGCCGAAACCGAGGCCACGGACCCCGATACCGGCGAGACATACACCCAATATGACTCCAAAACCGCCATCTACCGCGTCCCTCTGGACGGCGGTGAGGCCGCAGAGCTGGAGAACTTCCAGCCCGCCTACGAGATGGCGGACGGCGACGGCTGGTACAGCATCGACGGCATCCGCGCCGGGGCCGACGGCACCCTCTGGGTGACGGAGCGCGCGGTGGTCTATTCCTTTGATCTTCCGGAGGGCTTTGACGAGTCCAAGGACGACAAGTGGCAGTACCAGACCAACGAGGAGAAGCAGGTCCAGCGGCAGCTGGATTCCACCGGTACGGAGCTGCAGCGGTTAGAGATTGGCGATGTGCAGTCCCTGCTCAGCGCAGCCTATACCAGCAGTACCCTCATGGATGACAGCGGCAACCTCTATACCTGCTATAATGGGGAAGACGGCAAATCCGGCGTGGCCGTGATCAAAGACGGCAGCGTCCTTTTTACGCTGGAGGGCGATGGCTGGGACCTGGTCCGGCTCAGCGACGGCAGAGTCGCCAGCCGGTACTATAACCGGGACCTGGAGGAGCCCGCCACCACCCTGCGGGCCATTGACCTGGAGGGCAAGCAGTGGGGAGACGAGTACCCCCTCCCCATCAATGCCAACACCTTCTATGACGGCACAGGGGACTACCTCTTCTACTACGACAGCGGCGACTCCCTCTACGGCTTTAAGGACGGGGCCAGCAGCGGCGAACGGCTGCTGAGCTGGAGCGGAGCCGATATCAACAAGGACGACCTGGAGTTCTTCTCCTTCCTGGAGGATGGACGGGTTATGGCGATGACCCGCACCTGGGGCAGCGAGGGCAGCAAGACGGAGATCGCCCTGCTCACCGCCGCCGACGCCTCCGCCCTGGCGGACAAGACCATCCTCACCTGCGCCGGTATGTACATCGACCAGCAGATCCGCGCCAGCATCATCAATTTCAACAAGAAGAGCGACAAGTACCGGATTGAAATCCGGGATTACTCCGAGTACAACACCGCCGACGACCGGCAGGCGGGCATGACCAAGCTGAACACGGAGATTGTCGCCGGGAACATCCCCGACATCCTCTGTACCAGCGATATCCCCATCAGCCGCTACGCCGCCAAGGGGTACCTGGAGGACCTGTGGCCCATGATCGACGGGGACCCGGAGATCACGCGGGAAAGCCTGATGGAAAACGTCTTCAAGGCCGCGGAGGACAACGGCAAGCTCTACCAGGTGTTTGACTCCTTTGCCATTGTCACCGCCATCGGCGCACGCAAGGTTGTGGGGGACCGGATGAGCTGGACCCTCCAGGAGCTCCAGGACACCCTGGCCACCATGCCGGAGGGCTGCGCCATCTTCGGCGAAACGGATACCAAGTCCGGTATGCTCTCCTCCATCATGTCCATGAATCTGGACAGCTATGTGGACTGGGAGACCGGCGAGAGCCACTTCGACAGCGATGCCTTCAAAGCGGCGCTGGAGTTCTGCAGCAGCTTCCCGGATGATTTCGACTATGAGAATTACAACTGGGAGGAAGCGGAGGACGAACCCACCCGCATTGCCAACGGACGGCAGATGCTTCAGACCATGTATCTGTCCGGCTTCAACGACATCCAGATGTACGAGGCCATCTTCGGCGGCAGCGAGGCTCTCTATACGCTTGACTCGGAATACGGAGCTGGCGGCGGCAGCGGCGGCGTTTATATTGCCACCGGCGTTTCCATGGGAGGGATGATAGACGAATCCCCCGCACAACGGGTCAAGCCGGGAGAGTACATCTCCTTTGTGGGCTACCCCAGAGAGGACGGCGGCGTGGGCAGCGCGTTCAACATCTCCCAGGGCCTGGCAATTTCCAGTACCTGTAAAGACAAGGAGGGCGCGTGGTCCTTTGTCCGGCAGCTGCTTCTGCCCAAGGAGGACGACAGCCGGTACGGCGGCTACTGGTACTTCCCCAGCAACAAGGCGTCCTTTGACAAGATGGCTGCGGATGCCATGGAGAAGGAGTACATCACCGATGCGGACGGCAAAAACATCCTGGACGCCGAGGGCAATCCCATTGAACAGACCAAGAGCGGCTGGGGCTGGGGCGGCCTGAATATCGACATCGTCGCCACCACCCAGCAGGAGTACGACCAGGTCATGGAGCTGTACAATGCCATCGACTCCGTCGTCAACTACGATACCAGCATGTTTGAGATCATCACCGATCAGGCGGGCGCATACTTCTCCGGGGACAAGAGCCTGGACGAGACGGTCAAGCTCATTCAGGACCGTGTGAATCTATACATCAATGAAAACCGTTAATCGCTTACAGAAGAAAAAACAGGACCCCGGACCGTCCCGTCGGACGGTCCGGGGCGTCCGGGATGTTGGGAGACTGTGGGCCGGCGGAAACGCCCAGGTGAAGGACCTGCTGTGCAGCATCGGTTTTCTCGGCCCCAGCGTGACCGGGGTGGCGTTGTTTTTCATCGCGCCCTTTCTGGTGGTGGTGTACTACTCCGTCATCCGCAGCCCCCTCAACCCGGAGTTTGTGGGGCTGGACAACTTCATCGCCGTGCTGAAAAACTCCTCCTTCCAGACGGCGGCCAAAAATACCGCCATGTTTTCCGTCATCGCCGTACCTCTGGCGGTGGTCCTGAGCCTGGCGTTGGCCTTGCTGCTGGAGTGCCGGATCCCCTGCAAGAGCCTGTTCCGCACCTTCTTTCTCAGCCCCATGATGGTGCCCGTGGCGTCGGTGGTGCTGATCTGGCAGGTGGTCTTCCACTACCGGGGGACGCTGAACGTGACGCTGGCCCATTTCGGTGTGGACCCGGTGGACTGGCTCAACTCCCCCTATTGCCTGCTGGTAATTGTGGCGTTGTTTCTGTGGAAGAACCTGGGCTATAACATGATCCTCTTTATGGCGGCGCTGAACAACATCCCCAAAGAGCTGCTGGAGGTGGCCGACGTGGAGGGGGCGTCCGCGGCCCACAAGTTTTTTAACATCAAACTGCGCTATCTCTCCCCCACGGTGCTGTTTGTGGCGATTCTGTCCATCATCAACTCCTTTAAGGTGTTCCGGGAGATTTTCCTCCTCACGGGGAACTATCCCTACACCGGACTGTATATGATGCAGCACTTTATGAACAATGTCTTTGAACAGCCGGACTACCAGAAAATGGCCTCTGCGGCGGTGTTGCTGGCGGCGGTGATGGTGGCGTTGATTGCCCTGCTGTTCAAGGCGGAGGATATTTTCGGAAAGGACGTTGAGGGATAATATGGTAAAGAACCGCTATCTGGCCCGCACGATTCTGACAATCATAGCGGCCTGCTTCGCCCTGGCGTTCCTGATGCCCACGGCGCTGACCATCACCAACTCCTTCATGACCCAGAGCGAGATCAGCGCCAACTATGGGCAGGTATTCAAGAACGCCTCTGGCAGCGAGGGGAAAACCTACATTGCCGAGACGGTGAACCTGAAGTTCATCCCGGACAAGGTGACATTCAGCCAGTACATCACCACGCTGATTAAAAGTCCGGATTACCTGCTGAAATTCTGGAATTCAGTGATACTGGTGGCGCCCATCGTGCTGCTGCAATTGGCGGTGGCGTCGCTGACGGCCTACGGCTTCACCCGCTGGCGGGGGAAGGTGCGCAGCTTTTTGTTCTTCTTCTACGTCATATTGATGCTGATGCCCTACCAGGTGACGCTGGTGCCCAACTATCTGGTCAGCGACTGGCTGGGCTTGCTGGATACCCGGTGGGCCATTATCTTCCCCGGCATGTTCGCACCCTTTTCGGTGTTTTTGCTGACCAAGTCCATGCGGCGGATTCCGTCGTCTTTGATCGAGGCCGCCAAGCTGGACGGCTCCAGCGAGTGGCAGGTCTTCACGGACATCTGCCTGCCCCAGTGCCGCAGCGCGCTGTACTCGGTGGCGATTCTGGTGTTCATTGATTACTGGAACATGGTGGAGCAGCCCATTATCCTGCTCAAAGACGCGGCCCAGCAGCCGCTGAGCGTCTATCTCTCCACCATCAATGCCAACGAGGTGGGGCTGGCCTTTGCCATTGCCACAATCTATATGGTCCCCTGCCTGCTGCTGTTCCTCCACGGGGAGGACTATCTGGTGGAGGGCATTGCCCATCAGGGCTCTGTCAAGGGATAAAGAAGGAGGACGAAAACTGTGGATGTACAGGAAAAATCAAAAAAACGGGAACTAATTAAAACCATAGCCATCATTTTCCTGGTGATTATGCTGCTGCTGACCTTTTTCTCCCAGACTATCATGAACCACTCCCTGCCGGAAGTGGCGACCCAGGTGGTGCAGTCCGGCACGATCAACGCGAAGATTCGGGGCAGCGGCACTGTGGCCGCCAACGAGAGCTACGAGGTCGTCATGGAGCAGACCAGGGAGGTCCGCTCCGTGTGCGTGAAGGCCGGGGACACGGTGGAGGAGGGGACGCTGCTGTTCGTCATGGGCGACATGGAGAGCCAGGAGATGAAGGATGCCCAGAACGCGCTCCAGGAGGCGGAGCTGGCCTATCAGAAACAGATCCTTACGTTTTCCAAGACCTATGCGGAAAACGACCTCAAGGTCAAAAATCTTCGTCTGGACCTGGAGAAAGCAATCCACGACCGGGACACCAACAAAGTCTCTGATACGGAGATTTCCTATGCCAAGGGCAATCTTGCCAGCGCAAAGACTCAGCAGAGCCAGCTGGAGCTGCTGCTGGGGGAGCTGAAAGCGGCGCAGGAGAGCAGCGAGGAGTATACCGAGGCCAAAAGCAAGGTGGATGAGCTGAATAACAAGATCAAGGAGCTGGAGACGGCGGCGGACGGATACCGGGAGCAGCTTGGCGAGCTGAATACCACCGGCGAGGTCAACCACGACAAGGCGATTTCCACAGCCCAGACCGCACTGGACACAGCCCAGTCCGCGCTGAGTGCGGCTCAGGCGGAACTGAACGCCGCCCAGACCACCCTGAACACCGATTACATAGCCTACCGGGACACCTACAACAGTCTGATTGCAGCGGTGCGCGGGGTCTACCCCGACGCCAGCGAGAGCGACCGGACCCAGCTGAAGAGCTATATTGAGGCGTTTCTGGCCCAGACGCCGGAGGATACGCCGGGGCTGACAGACTGGCAGAACGCCTATAATGTGTTGAAAAAAGACGAGGAAACGATTGCCACAAAGCAGGCAGCGGTCAGCGAGAAGCAGGCGGATGTGCGGGCAAAGCAGACAGCCCTCCAGGAAGCCAGGGCGGATGCCAGCAATGCGGACGGCACGGCGGACAGCAAGCGTCAGAATATCCAGAACAAGCTGGACAAGGCCCAGGCGGACCTGTCCGCCGCCCAGTCCCAGCTCCGGGACGCCCAGGCCAGATTGGACGCCGCATCCAGCGCAAACAGCCAGCTGAAGGAGCAGATTAAAGTCTATGAGTCCTCCAAGCGGGAGCAGGACGCCGCCGTGACGGAGCTGGACGAGAAGCTGAAGGAGCTGGAGAAGAAGCAGGAGGTCTATAAAGCCGCTGTGGAGACTGTGGACAGCAAGCAGCGGGAGCTGGAGGAGGCTCTCTCCGGAAAGGATATCTCCCAGCAGATGGACAACCTGGACCTGGAATCCCAGCGGCTGAAAATCGAGCAGCAGCGGGAGCTGGTGGCCAAGTATCAGGCCGACACCACCGAGACAGAGATCAAATCCAAGGTGGCGGGCGTGGTCAAGTCCATCAACGTCACCGCCGGCAAGGACACCAAGCCCGGCGAGGCCATGGCGGTCATCGACGTGGTGGACCGTGGCTTTACCATCAAGGTCTCCGTGACCAACGAGCAAGCCAAGCAGGTAAAGATCGGCGATGCCGCCGATGTGAGCAATTATTACTGGGGCAACGACATCCAGGCCACCCTGGAGGCCATCACCGCCGACCCGGAGGGCGGCGGACAGAAACGGCTGCTGGTTTTCCGCATCACTGGCGACATCGAGGCGGGGACAAATATCAGCCTGTCCATCGGCCAGCGCAGCGCCAACTATGACACCATCATCCCCAAGAGCGCGCTGCGGGAGGACACCAACGGAAACTTTGTGCTGGTCGTGACCAGCAAGAGCACGCCCCTGGGCAACCGGTACACAGCCACCCGCGCGGATGTGCAGGTGCTGGCCCAGGACGACAACAACGCTGCCGTCTCCGGCCTGGCGGCAAACGACTACGTGATTACCACGTCCAGCAAACCTCTGGATGCCGGTACCCAGGTGAGAATGGTGGAGAATCCGTCATGAGGAAGATTCTGAGCCGGATGGGGGCCGCTGTCAGAGGCTTCGGCTTCAAGCAGTGGTTTATGACGGCGTTGATTGCAGCGCTGCTGCTGGCCTCCGCCGCGTCGCTGATTGGACTGGGGGTCGTGCGCCGCGCACTGGTGTCCGTGACCGCCGCGGAGCGGTTCCGGGGCGGGACGGACGTCCGCTTTGCACAGATCGGGTGCTTTCTCCCGGTGGGCCAGGGGAAGACGGAGGAGGATATCTTCAAGTTCCGCCAGACCCTGGACAGCAAGCTGGTGGAGCAGTCCCTGGAGGCGCCGGAAAACGGCAGTCTGTACCTGGACGCATACTGCGGTATGGGGACCGTCACCGCCGTGGGCAACAACGGCGTCTCCGCCTCTGTGGGGGCCATAGGCGTGGGGGGAGATTTCTTCTTCTTCCACCCCCTGGTCCTGCGGAGCGGCTCCTATATCCAGGGCGGGGACCTGATGGACGATCTGGTGGTGCTGGACGAGGAGACCGCCTGGAAGCTCTTCGGCGCAGTGGACCTGGCGGGAATGCCCATGACCATCAACGGCAAGGACTTCGTGGTGTCCGGCGTGGCGGCCAGGGAGGACGACTTTGCCACGAAAAAAGCCTACGGCGGCGACAGCGGCATTTTTATGTCCTACTCCGCCCTCTCCCGGCTGCTGGAGGACACGGATATCAGCTGCTACGAGCTGGTCATGCCGGACCCCATCTCCGGATTTGCACAGAATCTGGTGAAGGAGAACTTTTCCGTGGGCAGCGGCGACATCGTGGAGAACAGCAGCCGCTATGCGCTGGGCCATCTGTGGCAGGTCATCCGGGATTTCGGGAACCGCTCCATGCGGACCAACGGCGTGATCTATCCCTACTGGGAGAACGCCGTCCGGCTGACCGAGGACTACGCTGCGCTGCTGACAGCGCTGGCGGCGTTGTTTGCGTTCTATCCGGCGTGCTTTGCCCTGGTGAACCTCATCCGGTACACGGTGAAGACCTATCGGTTTGCCAAGGCCAAAATCCCGGAGAAGGTGGAGATGGCTGTGGAGAAGCGCAGGGAAGAGCGGCTGGAACATGAATTTCAAAACAAAGGTGACTAGGTATGGCGAGTCTGAGCTTACGAAAAATCAAAAAGGTATATGACAACACCGTCGTGGCGGTGCAGGCTTTCGATCTGGAGATTGCGGACAAGGAGTTCATTGTGCTGGTCGGCCCCTCCGGCTGCGGCAAGTCCACCACCCTGCGGATGGTGGCGGGTCTGGAGGCCATCACCGAGGGAGAGCTGTACATCGGCGGCAAAAAGGTGAACACAGTCCCCCCCAAGGACCGGGACATCGCCATGGTTTTCCAGAACTACGCCCTCTACCCCCACATGACGGTCTACGACAATATTGCCTACGGCCTGCGGCTGCGGAAATTCCCCAAGCGGGTGATCGACCAGAAGGTGCGGGAGGCGGCGGAGATTCTGGACATCACGGAGCTGCTCAAGCGCAAGCCCAAGGCTCTCTCCGGCGGACAGCGGCAGCGTGTGGCCATCGGGCGGGCCATCGTCCGGGAGCCGCAGGTGTTTCTGATGGACGAGCCGCTGTCCAACCTGGACGCCAAGCTGCGCAATCAGATGCGCTCGGAGATCATCAAACTGCGGCAGAAGGTGAACACCACCTTTATATACGTCACCCACGACCAGACGGAGGCCATGACCCTGGGGGACCGGATTGTGATTATGAAAGAGGGCTTTGTCCAGCAGGTGGGAACGCCCAACGAGGTCTTCCACCACCCGGCCAACCTCTTTGTGGCGGGGTTCATCGGCACCCCCCAGATGAACTTTTTCAACGCACGGCTGGAGCGGTCCGGGGACGCCTACGCGGTGTTCTTTGAGGGCGCGCAGGTGGCCCTGTCCCCGGAGAAGCGCCGCCGCCTGCTGGAAGGGGATGTGCAGTCCCAGGACGTGACGCTGGGGGTGCGTCCGGAGCACATCCTGCTGACGGAGGACCGCAGCGGCGTGGCCGCGTCGGTGGATGTGTCGGAGATGATGGGCAGCGCGGTACATATCCATGTGAACGTGGGAGGCCGGGATGCGGTGATTGTTGTGCCGGTGTCGGAGGAAGAGGCGGAGTCCGGCGGGTGGTACGCCCATGGGATGCCTCTGCATTTTACCTTCCGGGGCAGTACGGTCCATGTGTTCGATCCGGAGACGGGCCGGAATCTGGAGCACAGACAGCCCCCGGAACCGGCAGAGAATCCGGAGCCGCCGGCGGATGCGCCGCCGGAAAAGGTTTCGCTGGAAAAGAAGGACCCGGTGTTGGTATCCGTTCCGCCGGAGCAGGGGCAGAGCGACCCGTTTACGGAAAATTAAGGGCGGAAATTATTTTTTCAAAAATGCGGAACTTTATTGCTCCGCCCTCCGTCTACATATCCAGAACAACAAAGAAAGGATATCGCACCATGAAACATTTTATCAAAATTTTATCCCTGGCGCTGTGCGCCGCGTGTCTTCTGTCCGTGACAGCCCTGGCTGCGGAGGCCGCTCCAACGGCGGACAAGACGGAAATCCTTCTGCCCCAGGCCCTGGCTGCTGTTAAAGTCTGGGGCAAGGCGTCCAAGCAGGAGGACGGTTCCCTGCTTGTGACCAGCGGCGACCCGGACAGCGCGAATCCGGAAGTCGTTGTCCATGTATCCGAGGAGACCTACTGTGTGGACGCCGCGACCGGCGCGCCTCTGGACATGGAGAAGGTCAAGGACGGCGACACCCTCTATGTCTGGGCCGGTCCCGCCATGACCATGAGCCTGCCCCCCCAGACCACCGCTGCGGTCATCGTGGGGAATGTCCCGGCGGACGGCAAGATTCCCCAGTACGCGGAAGTCACCGCGCCCGCCGTGCGTTCTGAGGATGAGAAAGAGCGCGTCCTTACCATCGCAGGCGGCGAGTTGACAGTTCTGGAGGATGCCGGCGTTGCCCCCTTCCGCACCAGGAACCTTGTCACGCTGGACGACCTGGTTCCCGGCGCACAGATTCTGGCTTGGACCAATGCCGCCGGAAAGGCGGACCGGGTACTGGTGTTCCCCTGCGCCTACAGGGGCTATCTGACCGCCAATCAGGACGGCGCGGTCCTGCTGAACGGCGAGGATGTGAAGGTCAAGGGCCAGATTTTCCCGGTCAAGGGCGAAGAGAATCTGGAGCAGATGTACCTGCCCCTCCGGGCCGTGGCGGAAGCCGCCGGATATGAGGTGAACTGGGTATCCGGCAAGGGCGCGGTGGTGTCCGAGGCCGGGACGGAGCTGTTCTCCGTTCAGTCCGACAGCGATACCGCACAGACTCCCGACGGCGAGCGGGGACTGCTGGGCGGCTGCGTGGTGGACAAGGGTACGACCTACCTGCCCGCCGCAGACTTGGCCCAGCTGCTGCAGGTATACTACTACGCCGCGTAACAGACGGCTCATCAGCCGCCGGAGTTCCGGGAAATGTCCCGGACTCCGGCGGTTTTTTGTGCAGAGAAGAAACCTTTTCCTGCCGGACGACAGGTTTTGCTATCATTTGCGTGGGACAAGCCTTATACTGTTTTCCATTAAGAACACGCGCTTCGCCGCAATGTACGGGGCGCTCCGAAAAGGGGGAACGGCTATGGAGAAAAAGAAGACTCTCTTCCAATCCAACCGCATCTATCAGATCCCGATTGACCGGATCGTCCCCAATCCCCGTCAGCCCCGCCGCCATTTTGACAGCCAAGCGATGAAGGAGCTGTCGGAGTCCATCCGCCAGCATGGAATGCTCCAGCCCATCAGCGTGCAGAAAACAGGGGAGGGCTTTGTCCTGGTAGCCGGGGAACGGCGTCTGCGGGCCGCCGCCATGGCGGGACTGACCCGTGTTCCCTGCCTGCTGGTGCGGGGGTCCGACCGGGACAGCGCACTGCTGGCGCTGATTGAAAATCTCCAGCGGTGCGACCTGCACTACACCGAGGAGGCCGCTGCAATCGCCCGCCTGATCTCCTCCTATGACATGAGCCAGGAGGAGGCCGCCCGGCGGCTGGGCCGGTCCCAGTCCGCAGTGGCCAACAAGCTGCGGCTGCTGAAGCTGAGTCCGGAGTGTGTGGACAAGCTGCGGCAGTATCATCTGACGGAACGCCATGCCCGCGCCCTGCTGCGCCTGGAGGGAAACGAACAGAGAATCGCCGCCGCGTGCTACATGGGGGAAAAGCAGCTGAATGTGGCGGCGTCCGAGGAGTACATAGAGGGCCTGCTCCAGAAAAAGCAGCGGGAAAATGCTGTGAAGCGGTCCGTATATGTGATTAAGGATGTGCGGCTGTTTTTGAACAGCGTGGACCGCAGTATGGAAAATATCCGCCGGGCCGGGGTGGACGCCAGGTGCGATAAGCAGGAGAGTGAGGATACCATTACGATTACGATTCAGATTCCGAAGCGTAAGGGATTTCGCAGTCCTGATGCCGCGGCAGAAAACCGGTAAGGCATGGCTATGGGGTATCGCTTGCTGGAATCAAAAAATTTCCGCCCTATTTTCCCGTCTACAATCCGCACCGGATACGGACTCTTGAAATACCGCCAAAAAATCTTGGAATTCCACTTCCCTTTTGCCAGCGGTTCGTGTATAATAATTTCAAACTGTGGGGAGGGGAGTGCGATGGGCGAAAAGCAGAGAGCGGGCGTCGATATTCAGCGGTATGCCTTTTTCCGGTTTATGCTGCCGGAGGAGGAGATCGGACGGGATGATATTGAAATCACGGTGGATTACGGAGTGGATCCGGAGACAAAGACCGTGGTGGCGAATGTGTGGGCGAGAATCGAAAACACCATGATTAAAGGCTTTGTGTACACGGAGTATGTGCCGAGGGTGGAGAAAAGCGAGGAGCAGTGCCGCCTGATTGCCGCGGCGATCAACCGCAATACGCTGTTCTACCGGCATTTGCAGGCTTTTCTGGCCTGGGTGCAGAAAAATCAGCTGAATACGGAGCCAAACTGAAGTAAGCCGCCTGGCGTTTCCGCCAGGCGGCTTGCCGGATTTTACAGGGAATCTTTATGGACCGTCCGCCCGCTTTTTCCTGCGGTAGAGCCAATAGCCGCCGATGGAGGCAGCGGTGGCCGCCGCCTGGATGCCGATGGAGATCAGAAACGCGGGGGAACGGGGGTCTGTAAGGTTCATGCCCAGAATGGGGAAGGTAATCAGCGAGAGCAGCATACCCAGGATGCTCCCGGCCAGATATTTCCGGTAGTCAATCCCCACGGCCCCCAGATAGAGGCTCAGAATATCGCTGGGCAGGACGTTGACCATGCGGGCAATCAGGCAGAGCAGGAACTCGTGGTCCGTCTGGAGCCGCCGCAGGGCCGAGACCTTGGGATATTTTTCTGTAATGCGGTCAATCATGCCTCCCCCTGCCCTCCGGCCCAGCCAGTAGGGCAGGGAGACCATAATCCCCGCGCCCAGGATGTTGAGCAGAATGGCCGCCGGGAGGGGAAAGAGAATGCCGTTGGCGGCAAAGAGGATGCCGCTGAAAACGAATACGCTTATGCTCTTCAGCGCAAAGAGGAGCAGCATAAAGACAGCGGCGGGGACAGCGTTTTGGGGTGCGGACGACAGAATGCCGTCCACCGTAAAGCGGTCCCTGTACAGCAGGCACAACAGCAGCACGACACACCACGCCAGTACAAGTCCAGCTTTATATTTCCCCGAACCGCCCCCATTCCTTTTTGCCATAAGAATCCCTCGTTTCCATCCGTTGGTTTATCCCTGCCCCGCCCGCTCTCGCGTCAGATTACATGATATTCCTTTAACAGCTTCTCCGCGTCCGTTCCCGCCAGTTTCTTCAACGCCTCGTGGAGAACCAGCCTTTCCTTCAGCCCCAGGTCCATATCTTGGATAGTCTTGCCGTCCCGCAGCTTCACGGTGGCGTCCAGCAGGTCCCGCACGTCGTAGGTGCTGCCCCATACCTCCGGTACGCCCCGGTCCACGTCCAGCAGGGTATAGACCGCCTCCATGCCGGTGCGCATGGAGTATTCGGTGGTGAAGATGGTGTCGCGGGGGGTCTCGGCGAACTGGCCCAGGAAGGCGAAGTTGACCGCGCCCTCCGGCACCACCTTGGGCCGGTCCGTGTCGTTGCGGGGCATGAAGAATGCGTCGATATAGGGCATCATCACAGGGACTGTGTTGGCGGCGGTCTCCGCCAGCTCCTCAATCTCCTCCTCAGGCACCCCCAGGTGATACAGCCACTCCATGCAGATCTCTTTTCCCGTGCAGTACCGCATGGCCTTTTTGACATAGTCGCCGGCCCTGTCGCTGAACAGAGCGTACACCCACACCAGGCAGTGGTCCTTCGGCTGCTCCCGGAACTGGGGCTGGCGGTTGATGGTCCAGCTCAGAAGCCAGGAGGAGTCCTTCGCCGTCACAATGCCGCCGGTGACGACGCTGCCGGTAAAGGGGTCCCGCTTGCAGATGTTCTTGATATATGGAATAATCCGCTGGTCCAGCGTCTCCACCGTCGCGCTCATCCAGTTGGTCTGCTCCGGGTCACAGCAGAACTTGTCCGGATTTCCAAAGGCGGGGTCCTGGGCGGCGATCTTACGCCACATGTCCCAGCCGCCGCCGGGCTTGATCTCCGGGGTATAGGGGGCCGGTTCGTGCTGGGAACCCATGCCGGAGTTCTCCACACAGCCGCCGTTGGTGATGAACACCAGGTCGTTTTCTGTCAGATCCACAAACTCCTGCTTCCCATCCCGCAGCAGCTCTACCCGCCGGGCCTGCTTCCGGTTTGGCTGGATGTCAAATTCCACATTGACCACTTTCGTATTGTAGTGGAACTGGACGCCGTGGTCCTCCAGATACTTAATCATGGGCAGAATCATGGACTCATACTGGTTGTAGCGGGTGAAGCGCAGGGCCTTGAAGTCCGGCAGGCCGCCGATGTGGTGGATGAACCGCTTGATATACCGTTTCATCTCCAACGCGCTGTGCCAGTTCTCAAAGGCGAACATGGTGCGCCAGTAGAGCCAGAAATTGGAGTTGAGTACCTCATCGTCAAAGTAGTCGGTAATGCGCTTGTCGTACAGGTCCTCGTCCGGGGTGAAGAACAGCCGCATAATCTCCATTGCCGCCTTGTCGGATACGCCGAACTGTCCGTCCGTATGGGCGTCCTGGCCCCGGTTGACGGTGGCGCGGCAGAGGGAGTAGTTGGGGTCCGCCTTGTTCAGCCAGTAGTATTCGTCCAGAACGCTGACGCCCTCGGTCTCGATGGAGGGGATGGAGTGGAACAGGTCCCACATGACCTCAAAGTGGTTGTCCATCTCCCGTCCACCCCGCATGACGTAGCCCGCGTTCTCAAATTTCCATCCGTCGCAGGCGCCGCCGGGAACGGGGTCCTTCTCAAAGATGTGGATGTGGCTGCCCTGCATCTGTCCGTCCCGGACCAGGTAGCAGGCGGCGGTCAGAGCCGCCAGGCCAGCGCCGAGGATATAGGCGGATTTGCGGTCCACGCCCTCCGGCTTTTTGGGATGGGCAAACGCCTCATAATTTCCGCTGGAGTAGTACATAAAAAGCATCCTTTCCCGTTATGATTTTTGCGCTTTCGCTTGATGGGTCTATCATAGGGCGCTTTTCCCTTTTTTACAATATACACCAGACCCCTGATGATAAAATTTTTATCATCAGGGGCAAAATGAATAAATTTGTTCCTTGCATTTCTCCGGGCGCTGCGGTACACTAGGGGAGCTGGCACGCGAAGCGTGACTGAGGGGTTATTCATTGGCAAGCGTTTACCGCACCCGGTCCGTACGGAAGACGTTCAACGCCCGTACGACATTGCCGTGTACCACCCGGCTGGTCCGCTCCACAATGGCGGCGGGGTCCTCCTTCATGCTGTTATCAATCCATTCCAGCATCACGCCGGTAAAGGCGTGCTCATAGAAGCTGGCGATAAACTGCTTGTCCGCCCCGCGGATGGACATGCCCTCCGATTTCTCCTCCACCACGCCCAGAATAAGGCTGCGAATCAGGGGGGCCAGATACTGCTCGATGCGCTCCCGGCTGACGGAGCGGTAGACGTTCATCACAAACGGCTTGTTCTCCTGCACCGCCTGGAAGATGTTGAGAAACCCCTCCTGCCAGGTCTCATAGGTTTTCTTCCCCTCCAGCGCATGGGCCGCGTCCTCCGCGCAGACCCACTCCACCAGATCATAGATATCCTTGAAATGGTAGTAGAAGGTCATGCGGCTGATGCCGCAGTCCTCGGTGATGTCGCCGATGGTGATTTTATGGAAGGGCTTTTCCAGCAGCAGCTTTTTCAACGCCGCCGCCAACGCCCGCTTGGTGGTCTGGGACATGGCGTCTTCCTCCTTTCCGCCTACATCAGCGGCGCAATGGTTTTCAGGACAAAGCCCAGGAGCTTCAGGCCGAGCTTTTCCTGCCGCACTGTCTCCGGCGTGACATGCCTGCACTTTTGGAGCGTGTCCTGGAAGTCCGCTTCAATTTCTGCAATACACGGCGTCCGGTAGAGATAGGTGGCGCATTCAAAGTGGTGGTAGAGGCTGCGGTAATCCAGGTTGATGGTCCCCACAACCGCCTCCCGGCTGTCGCTGACGAAGACCTTCGCGTGGACAAAGCCGGGGGTGTACTCGTGAATCTTCACCCCGGACTCCAGCAGCGAGGCGTAGTGGGTCTTTGCCAGGGCGTAGGGCGCGGCCTTGTCCGGCACGCCGGGCAGAATCAGCCGCACCTCCACCCCGCGCTCCGCTGCGAATTTCAACGCCGCCTCCATCTCCCCGTCTAAAATCAAATAGGGCGACATGATGTGGACGTACCGCCGGGCGCGGTTGAGGATGTCCATATAGACCCGCTCCCCCACCCGGTCGCTGTCCAGAGGGCAGTCGCCGTAGGGCAGGACGTACCCCTCCGCCTGGACAGCCGCCGTATCGGACAGAAAGCGGTCAAACTCCTGTTCCCGCTCGCTGATCCCCCACATCTGGAGGAACATGAGGGTGAAGCTCTTCACCGCCTCGCCCTTGAGCATGACGGCGGTGTCCTTCCAGTGGCCGTGCTTGTCGATGTGGTTGATGTACTCGTCCGCAAGATTCACGCCGCCGTTGAAGGCGGTATGGCCGTCGATGACCAGGATTTTCCGGTGGTCCCGGTAGTTGTAGTGGGTGGAGACAAAGGGCGACACCGGGGCGAACATCTTGCACCGGATGCCCAGCTGCCGCAGCCGTTTGGGGTAGTCGTGGGGCAGGGTGGAGAATTCGCAGGTGCCGTCGTACATCACCCGCACGTCCACTCCCGCCGCCGCCTTCTTTGCCAGAATCTCCAACACCTTTCCCCACATCAGGCCCTCGTCTATGATAAAATATTCCAGGAAGATGAACTGCTCCGCGCCCTCCAGCTGCCGCAGCATCTCCGCCCACTTCGCCTCGCCCAGGGGGAAATAGGTCACGGCTGTGTTCTGAAAGACGGGATAGCATCCGCTCCGGCGGATGTAGCGGGCCAGAGCAGCGGCTCCGCCGTCCTCCGCAGACAGGGACGCCGCCGCCTGCTCTGGCTGGGGGATGCAGTCCGCAGTCTGCTTGGCCAGCTGGTTGAGCCGCTCCTTGACGGCGAGGTGTCCCAAATCGCTCCGGGTGTACCAGAACAGCAGGGAGCCAAACACCGGCAGCAGCATGATGACCACCAGCCAGGTGTTTTTTGCCGTGGGGTCCAGATGGCGGTAGTTGAGCAGGTACAGAACCATAAAGACCGTAAAAACCGTGGTACTGCCGAAAATATGGGGGAGAAATTCCTCGAACCACTGAAAAATGCTGAACAGAAACAGCGCCTGCGCGGCCAGCAGCAGCACAATCAGCCCCAACCGGCTGAATACGGCGTGAAAAAAACCCTTCTGCCCCTTTTTCAGCAGAGAAATACCCGTATCCATCAAAAATCTCCTTCTCTCACATAAACGACGAAATTTTCTTCGCCTCCTCGTACCCCTTTTGATAAAACAGCGCCATCGCCTTCTTATCCCGTGTCAGCGTATCCATCCCGCAGAGATCGTCCGGCGCAATAATCAGGGCGCGGCCCTGGGCCTCGCACTCCTTTGCCAGAGCGACGCACCGGTTGTACCGCTCCACCCGTGTGCGGAGCTTGTTGGCGGCAAAGGGGTACTTTCGCTGGATGCGGCTGGCGAAAAAGGCGTCCTTGCCAGGGGCGCGGGGGGTGTGGGCGGGTCTGGACAGGATCAGCGCCACCCGGTCGCAGCCCCACTGAAAGGCTTTCTCAATGGGGACCGGGTCGGCCAGCGCGCCGTCATAGTAGGGAATCCAGTTGACCATATAGGGGCTGCACAGGAAGGGCAGAGAGGAGGACGCCTTGAAGATGTCGTAGCTGTCCTGCCGCAGGTCGGCCTTGCTGAAATACTTGGCGCTGCCGGTCAGGGCGTTGGTGGCCGGGACCAGCAGGGGTGTGGGATTGTCCATCAGGGCCTGGAAGTCCAGGGGATGACTGCCCGTGGAGTTGCTGAGGGTGCCGTAGACATAGTCCAGGTCCAGATAGGACTGCTTGGTGAGTACATTTTTCAGGCTCATATACTCCTTTTCAAAGGAATATTCCGTATAAAATTCATAATTTCTTCCCCGCTGTCCGGCGAGGAAGGAGGCGGCGTTTGCGCTGCCCGCCGAGACGCCGATGACCAGGTCAAAGCAGATGCCCTGGTCCATACAGTAGTCAAAGACGCCGGCGGCAAAGATGCCCCGCATTCCGCCGCCTACGTCCACAATGCCAGTTTTCATGATTATACCTCCACGTTTCAGGCCGGTTTGATTGCCAGAATGATTATAGCAGGATTCCCAGGAAAAGGCAATGCCATACCGGACGGCGGATTTTCAGGAAAAGGTCAAAATTCCCTTGCAGCCGCCGGTTTTTTTGGGTACAATAGGGGCAGTTGACGATATTGTGCCTTCTTTGAAGGGCATGCGAGGTGAGATTGATGAAAAAAGAAGACAAGCCCCTGGGCCTGTACATCCACATTCCCTTCTGCAAAAGCAAGTGCGCCTACTGCGACTTCTACTCCCTGCCCAACGCGGAAAAGCAGATGAACCGCTATACAGCCGCGCTCCGGGCGCACCTGGCGGAGACAGCCCCCTGCGCCGCCGCCTACCTGGCGGACACCGTGTACTTCGGCGGCGGTACTCCCTCCTATCTGGGCGTCCGCCGCCTGAAAAAGCTGCTGAAAACCGTCCGTAAACGCTACCGCCTGTCTCCCGGCGCCGAGATCACCCTGGAGGCCAATCCCGAAAGTCTGGGGGACTGGCGCAAGGTCCGCGCCCTGCGGAAAGCGGGTTTCAACCGTATCTCTCTGGGGGTGCAGTCGGCCAACGACCAGGAGTTGCGGGAGCTGGGCCGGCCCCACACCTTTGCCCAGGCGGTGGACGCCGTGGGCGCGGTGCGGCGGGCAGGCATCGGGAACCTGTCCCTGGACCTGATCTACGGCCTGCCAAACCAGACCCTGGCCCTCTGGCAGCGGACGCTGAACCACGCCGCCGCCCTGGAGCCGGAGCACATAAGCTGTTACGGCCTGAAAATTGAGGAGGGAACCCCTCTGTGGAAGCGGCAGGCGACGCTGGACCTGCCCGATGACGACGCCCAGGCGGACATGTACCTGTGGACCGTGGAGCGGCTGGCCCAGCTGGGCTATGAGCAGTATGAAATTTCCAACTTTGCCCGGCCCGGCTTCGCCTCGCGGCACAACATGAAATACTGGATGCTGCATGAGTACGCGGGGTTCGGCCCCGGCGCACACTCGGACCTGGGGGATGTGCGCTACGCCTTTGTCCGGGATCTGGACGCCTACTGCCGGGGTGTCAGGAGCGGCGGCAATATTCTGTCTGAGAGCGAGAGCATCCCGCCGCGGGAGCGGGATGTGGAATATCTGATGCTGGGCCTGCGCACGGCCGCCGGGATTGAACGCCGGGAGTTTGAAAACCGCTTCCGTCTGTCCTTTGACCCCATTCAGGCGGTTATGGAGACCTTCTGCGGGTCCGGCCACGCTGTCCAGGCGGGGGAGCGGTGGCGGCTGACGCCGGTGGGCTTTCTGGTTTCCAACCAGATCATCGGTCAGGCGCTGGACGCTTTGGCAAATGAGAAACTGCGCCGTATGCAGGCTGTGGCCAGCGGGGATTTTCGCATTCTGAAATAGCTGCCAACAGCGAGAACAGGCGGGAGGCCCGGTGAAGGGGCCTCCCGCCTGCGGTATGGGGGCTGGCCAGAGCTGCGGCCGCGCCCTGGGGAGGGGGGGCTGCCCCCTCTCAGTCACCGCCGTAGGCTGACTGAGAGGGCTTATCCATAAAGCCGCGCCCCTTAGTATGTCAGCGCCTACGTCAAAAGCCATCCAGGGATTTCTGTATCCAGCGGCGGCTCCGGTTCCGGCTCCGGGGCTGGAGTTGGGGCAGGCTCCGGGGTCACTGCCGGCGGGAGAGCCGGTTCCGGAGTGTTGTCCCCGCCCGGCTGAGGCGCAATGTTCAGCCCGGAGTCATTGCCCGGCGCAGAGCTGCCGCTGACCGGCTGTCCCCCGCCTGCGGCGGCAGGACCAACCAGCATAATCCGGTTGCGGCTCTTATAGCTGCTCTTGGCCTCCTGCTTGCTGGAGACCAGATTGCCGCTCCCGTCGTAGACGTTGCGGTAAGTAACCACCTCGTAACCGGTATAGCCGTTCTGTTTCTGCTTCTGCGCGCCGGGGGCCAGGTCCGCGGACTCCACATACTCCGTCTCGTAGCCCTTGGTGCTGAGGACCTCGTGGGTCATCTTCACGTAGGTGTCGTCGGTCTTGGTGCCCACGACGGATACGGTCAGCTTGCTGTTGGCGTAGCTCACGTCAATGCGGATGGGATAGCCGGTGTTGTTCTTGAACCGGAACTCCGGCCCGCCCCAGCTGACGGTGGCGTCCATGCCCAGGGTGATGTAACCGGGATAGAAGCGGTGGTTGTACCGCTCTACAATTTCCAGATTGGCCAGGAGTGTGGCCAGATAGATGGTGCTGGACACCTGGCAGATGCCGCCGCCCACCGTGTTCACCGTCTCGCCGTTGACATAGGTGGCCGCCTCCCCGAAGCCCCGCTCCCTGGTCCGCTTGCCCACCACTTTGTTATAGTCGAATATGTCCCCATCGTTGAGAACCGTGCCGTTCACCGCCTGTCCGGCCAGCTTCACGTTGCCCTTGCGCGCGCTGCTGCCGCTGACGTTGGTGGTAGTGGTGGACAGCACGTCCCGGAACAGCACCGCCTCCAGCTCCTCGGCGGTCAGGGTGGGATAGATGGTCTCCGCAGGCAGCTGCACCCGCTCGCCGGGCTGGGCCGCATCCAGCACAAAGGCCGCCGCCTGGGGGTCCAGGGAGACGCCCACGTCTCCGTCCACCACCTTCCCGGCAGCTGTGTCATACCGGGCCGGGCTGGCCTCCGCCTGGAGATCCGCTGCCATCTGGTTCAGGTCCAGCTGCTGGGCGGGCAGGTCCTTCACCGGAGCCTCCACCGTCTCCGCGCCCTCCTCCAGACTGGACAGCGACTGCACCAGGCCGTCCTGATCCAGAGCCTTTCCATCGGCGGGCTTGGTGGCAAACAGCCCCTCCCGGCTCAGCTCGTAACTGCCGTCCACTGGTTCCTGGTCGAACTGCGCCGCCAGGTCCTGGGCAATGCTCCGCAGCTTCCCGTTGTCGTAGCCGCTGATTTCCGGCTCCACCTCGGTCTTGCTGCCGGTGCGGCCCCGAAGCATCGCCAGTCCGTTGCGCACCCAGCCCGCCGCACCCTCCTCGCGGCCTGTGTTCCACACCTGCTCCTTCAGCGACTCCACATCCACCGCCGCACCCAGCTGGGCCTGGGTATAGGACCCCAGCTTCTCGCCTCCGGCGGTGACAGTCACGGTTCCCTCCAGCAGCTTATCCACAGGGAGCTGTTCCTCCAGCTGCTCATAGGAGAGGCCGGAGAGGTCCTCTCCAGCTGCGCTCACGCCTGGGAACACTTTGTCGTAGTTATTGGCGTAGAGGCCGAAACCCGCAATGCCGCCGATGACTGCCAGCGCCGCTGCCGCGGCGGCTATCCAGGGCGCTTTGCCGCCCCTGGGCCTGCGCTCCGCCACATCGGTCTGACGGACCCGTTTTCCTTCCATGACAACCTCCTTCTTCCCCCGGCTGCGGGGGGAAGCGTTGATAATATAAAATGTCAAGCCTAGTGTACCACAGTGTACGAAAAAAAGATTTACAATTTTGTAATATTTCAGAGGAATTTTTTTGTGATGTTGTAAAATTCTCTGCTGCCGCCTTGACTTCTCCGCCTGCGCGTACTACAATAAAGGACGTTTTTTAATACGGGAGCATTTTTTGAGGAGGGATTTTCATGGCAGTAAAATATATCTTTGTGACAGGCGGCGTTGTCTCCGGCTTAGGCAAGGGGATCGCCGCCGCTTCGCTGGGACGGCTGCTGAAGCAGCGGGGCCTGCAGGTCAGGGTGCAGAAGCTGGACCCCTATCTGAACGTGGACCCAGGAACCATGAGTCCCTATCAGCACGGCGAGGTGTTCGTAACGGACGACGGCGCGGAGACGGACCTGGACCTGGGCCACTATGAGCGGTTCATTGACGAGAGTCTGGACGTGCATTCCTCCGTGTCCGCAGGCCGGATTTACTGGGAGACCCTCAACCGGGAACGCCGGGGGGACTTTCTAGGGGGTACGGTTCAAATTATCCCCCACGTCACAGGGGAGATCAAGCGGCATATCTACGCCCTGGATACGCCGGATGCAGACATAGCCATTGTGGAGATTGGCGGCACAGTGGGGGACATCGAGTCCCAGCCCTTTCTGGAGGCCATCCGGCAGGTGGCCCAGGAGCGGGGCCGCGCCAACGTCATGTTCATCCACGTCTCCCTGATTGTCTCCATCCCCGGCACGGGGGAGCTGAAGAGCAAGCCCACCCAACACTCCGTCAAGGAGCTGCTGAGCCAGGGGATTCAGCCGGACGTGATTCTGTGCCGGTGCGACGGGGCCATCCCGGCGGAGGTTCTGGAAAAAATAGCTCTGTTCTGCAACATTCCCAGGGAGTACGCCATCCCCAACCGGACGGCGGAACTGCTCTATGAGGTCCCCCTCCTGCTGGAGCGGGAGGGCCTGGCGGACGCTGTGGTACGGCGGCTGGGCCTGTCCTGCCGCGTGCCGGACCTGACGGAGTGGACCGCTATGGTCCGCCGGGCAAAGAATCCCTGCGGCACGCTGACGGTTGCGCTGGTGGGGAAGTACGTGGCCCTGCACGACGCCTATCTCTCCGTGGCGGAGGCGTTGACCCACGGCGGCATAGAAAACGACGTAAGGGTGGACATCCGGTGGATCGACAGCGAGACGGTGACGGACGCCAACGCCCCGTCCCTGCTGGACGGCTGCGCGGGGATTCTGGTACCCGGCGGCTTCGGCAGCCGGGGCATTGCGGGCAAAATCAGCGCCATCCGGTATGCGCGGGAGAAAAAGGTCCCCTTCCTGGGCATCTGTCTGGGGATGCAGCTGGCGGTGGTGGAGCTGGCCCGGCACGGGGCCGGATTGGACGGAGCAGACTCCAGCGAGCTGGACCCCTGCGCCAGTGACCCGGTGATCTGCCTGCTGCCGGAGCAGGCGGGGGTGACGGAGAAGGGCGGCACCATGCGTCTGGGGAGCTGGCCCTGCGTGCTGCAAGGGGATTCCCTGTCCGCCGCGGCCTACGGGGCACGGGAGATTCAGGAGCGCCACCGCCACCGCTACGAGTTCAACAACGATTACCGGGAGCGGCTGGCGGCGGCGGGTCTGGAGCTGGCGGGGCTGTCCCCGGACAGACGGCTGGTGGAAATCGTGGAGCTGCGGGAGCATCCTTGGTTTGTGGGGGTGCAGTTCCACCCGGAACTGAAGAGCCGGCCCAACCGCGCCCACCCGCTGTTCCGGGAATTTATTGCCGCCGCCAGGCGGCAGGCGGAAAAAATGTGACGATCCGCCTGAAAATTTTACCGGAACGCTCCTTGCAGACAGAAAAATTTGTGGTATAATGACAAAAATAATTTCACTTTGAAAGGATTGTGTTATTATGCGCGATTACATCATTATGACGGACAGCTGCTGCGACCTGCCCGCTGAGCTGGTGTCGGAACTGGAGCTGACGGTTCTGCCCCTGTCCTTTTGTATTGAAGGCCGGGAGCTGTACAATTTCCCGGACAACCGGGAGATGGACCCCAAGGTGTTTTATGAGAAACTGCGTAACGGGGCAGAGGGTACGACGTCCGCTATCAATGTGGGCGTGTTCCAGACCGAGATGGCCCGGATCGCGTCGGAGGGCCGGGATATCCTGTGCATCAGCTTTTCCTCCGGCCTCTCCACCACCTACCAGTCCGCGTGCATTGCCGCAAAGACGGTGATGGAGGAGTTCCAGGGCTGCACAGTCACGGTGGTGGACAGCCTGGCCGCCTCCCTGGGCCAGGGCCTGCTGGTGTACCTGGCGGTTCAGGAGAAGCGGAAGGGCCGGTCTATGGCGGAGACGGCGGCGTTCGTGGAGCGGACCAGAGACCACATCTGCCACTGGTTCACAGTGGACGATCTCAACCACCTCAAGCGGGGCGGACGGGTCTCCGCGGCGGCGGCGTTGGTGGGTACCATGCTGCAGATGAAGCCGGTGCTGCGCGTGGACGAGGAGGGCCGCCTGATTCCCATGCAGAAGGTGCGGGGACGCAAGGCGTCCATTGCCTCGCTGCTAGAGAAGATGGACGAGCTGGCGGAGGACGCATCGGTGGTGTTTATCAGCCACGGCGACTGTGAGGCGGACGCCCGGTCCCTGGAGAAGATGATCCGGGAGAAATACCCGGTCAAGACCTTTGTGCTGAACTACGTGGGGCCGGTAATCGGCAACCACTCCGGCCCCGGCACCTTGGCCCTGTTCTTCCAGGGAAAGCATAAATAGACGGCAGAAAGCCTCCCGCTGCCCCGGTTCAGGGACAAGCGGGAGGCTCTTTTCTGTTGTTACCGGTATTTTACCGCCGTACCATAGGCGATGACCTCCGCCGCGCCCTGCATGACGGACGACGAGCCGTAGCGCATGTTCACAACGGCGTCCGCGCCCAGGGCCTCCGCCTCGTCCACCATGCGCTTGGTGGCGATCTGCCGGGCCTCGACGAGCATCTCCGTATATCCGGAAATCTCGCCGCCCACCAGGGTTTTCATCCCGGCCATGAAGTCCTTGCCGAAGTTCTTCGACTGTACCACCGTACCCTTGACAATGCCCAGGGCCTCCAGTTCCCGTCCGGGAATGTGATCAATATTGACGAGCAGCATCTAACTCTCCTCCTTGAATTTCGTCAAATCGTTTTTTCAATACCGCCAGCGCCGCCGCCATGGGGGCCGCGGTGGCTGCGGCGCAGGCCGCGAACAGGATGACCGCCCACCGGGGCAGGTCCGGGATCAGGCACAGCATAATGAATCCGGCGACGCACACCAGCTGGAACACGCCGAACAGCAGCACGCCCCGTACCGCGTCTGTCCTTTGCTTCTTATGCAGGTCCTCAATATTTTTTTGCATCTTCTTCCTCCCCTCCGTCTATCTCTCTCAGTCTCTGTGCCAGCGCCATCAGAACTCCCGCCACCACTGCGCCGCCGATGACGGCGTACATCAGCAGGAACGGGAGGATTCCCCACTCTAACGTTTCGCTCAGGCCGATTATGGCCGCCAGAACCATGCCCACCATGGGCCCCACGTACAGGAGCGCCAGGATTGCTATCACAACCGGGGCAATCTTCTTTTTGTTAGTATTGTTTCGCATCGTCAGCCTCTCCTCTCCCAATTTCTTTGATCCGTTGGAACAACGCCAGCAGAACGCCTATGATAATAAGGAATGGTACCGCCGCCATCACCAGCAGCAGGGGCGGCGGCGCGCCCGACGCATCCAGGGAGACCGCCCAGAGCAGGAGCCCGATGACCGCCGCCATCAGCACGACCAGTAAAACCGATATGACCACCGGGGCCACATACCGCACCCGGATATCCTGCCGCTGTTTGTTCTGGAACGTGGCGCCGGCGTGCTCCAGCTGCTCCATTTCCGCCAGGGCCTGGTCCGCGTCCAGCTCGCTCAGCCGCTCCTGCCGCTGCTGGAGCAGGGTGCAGAGCCGCACCGCCTCGTCGATATTCTTTCGCTCCCGCTCCAGCGTCACCAGGTGGCGGCGCATACCGTCGCCCACCGTCTGCTCTCCTTCCTGCATCCGGCGGATGTCCTCAATGGGGACGCCCAGCTTGCGCATGAGCTTAATGCGCTTGAGGGCCTCTACCTCCGCCCCGCCGTAGTCCCGGTATCCGTTTTCGCTGTTGCGCCGGGGGGACAGCAGTCCCTTTTCCTCATAGAAGCGTATATTCTTTTTGGTGATGCCAACCAGGGTCTCCACTTCGTTGATTTTCATGCGAACCACCTCTCTGTCACCCCCTTATTGTATACCTTCCCCCTGGTGGAAAGTCAAGTATTTTCAGCAGAAACCTGCATTTTTTTGTAGACGCCCGCCGCCAGGACCGCAATACCCGCCGTGACCGCCGCGATCAGCAGCTCCGTCGCCATTACGGGCAGCATGGCGTTGGCCGTTACAGCGATGAAGTCCACCGCCGCGTGGAGCAGTACCGCCAGCAGGAACAGCCGGAGTTTCCCGGAGCGCACGGCGGCAAACACCAGCACGGAAAGACTCACATGGATAGCAACCGCCACGACCCGCTCAAAACCCGCCCAGAGGAACATGGTGGCTGGAATATCCGCCAGCCCCTGCACGGCCTCCGCCACCTCAGCCGGGAGACGGTCCGGGGGCATACGGGACAGGAACAGGTTGGTGAACATGGTCAATCCGGTAATCAGAACCGCCTCACAGCCGCCGTGACCCGCGCCGTAGGCCAGGGCGGCGGCGGGCTGGGGCTGACGGCGCAGCAGGAACCGGAAGGCGATCAGCCGTCCTGTCTCCTCGAACAGACCCGCCATCAGGCCGCCGTACAGGCCGGTGAGCCAGATGTTTCCCCGCAGTACGGGTCCCACAGGGCTGCTGCCCACAATGGCATGGACCGCCTGCTCCAACACCATTGCAAACAGGAAAAAGGTGACGGCCCCAATGGCAAAGGCCCTCCACTTCCCGCCCCGCCGCCGGAACCAGAGCATCAGGACGATGGGCAGGACCAGCGTCACCAGCATGGTGAAAACCATAGCCGCTATATGAGATGTTGACATAGAAAAAATCCCTCCTCTATGGTGGAGCTGCCCCCTTGGCGGCTCCTGTGATGGCGTCAGGATAACCCATCCAGCAGGGGGAATGTCAAGTGTTTTTTTACTTTTTGCACAATTTTTTTATTCTCCCGCTGGTGGAGGGTTTTATTTTCCCCCTTTTTGTGGTATGCTTTTCACCAGAAAACAACAGCATGAGGAGTGATCTTACGTCTTACTATACTTACGAAACAGATGTCACCTACGATGAATTGGGACCCGACCGGCTGCTGAGCCGCCGGGGTCTGGCAAAAATTTTGCAGGAGGCGGCGTCGGTGGCCTCCGACGAGCGGGGCTTCGGCATGAAGGACATACCCCGGACTGGGGTATTCTGGGTGCTGGCGGCGTGGCGGCTGGAGCTGCTGGAGCGTCCCCCCTGGCGGTCCCGGCTGGCCGTACAGACCTGGCCGCGGGCTATGAGCGGCTTCCAGTCCGAGCGGGATTTCCTGGTGTACCACGGCGATACCTTGATTGCACGGGCCAGCTCCCGGTGGCTGCTGGTAAATGCGGCCACCGGACGGGTGGGCCGGGTGACGGAGGCCATCCGAAGCGTCTATGATCTGGATGACCGGGTCCTGTTCGACACCCCCGTCCCCTCCAACGGCAAATCCCCTGACGGTACCCCCGTGACCTTTGCCGCCACCATCGGACGGCGGGAGATCGACACCAACGGTCACGTCAACAATATCCATTATCTGGAGTTCGCTCTGGAGGCCCTGCCGGAGGAGGTGTTCCGGAATCTGCCCCCTACGGTGGATATCACCTTCCGGAGACAGATTCTTTTGGGTACCCACATCCGCTGCCTGTATTCCTTGACGGAAGATGGAAAACATCAGGTGGAGATTCAGAGCGGGGAGGCGGGGCAGGTGGTCCGCCACGCTTTTGTCTGGTTTTATTGAACAAATAAGAAAATCTGGGGCCGGAGAGGTCCCAGATCACGGTATTTGAACGAGTTAATATTCTGTGAACAAACCATGTCTAAACTATGACTGTTCATAAATTACCCATGTCGAGTTGAATGAATATTCAAT
>JAAWQS010000119.1 GCA_022800665.1 Oscillospiraceae bacterium | reverse complement strand
CTATTTGAGAGTTGTCGTTTCTTTTGCTGCTGTTAATTCCTGGAAATCCTCCGCTCATCTTCCGCTTCTTCCCTCTCGTTTTTCTTTCGTCACTGCTGTGCTGTCAATTTCCATATTGACTTTCCTCTCCCGCTCATTTATACTGAGCGTGTACTATTATTTTTTGCTGTCCCCGGCGTTTGCGCCGCTGGGGGCAGCTCTTTTTATCCATTGGCCGCCTCCGGCCCGATCCACCCGAAGGTGAGCAGGGCCATATTCGCCCCTCTGGTCTGGTGATCGTAGAGCGGCATCTTCACGGGGTACTTATAGAACGGCGCCGGGTGCTCGTTCATCCGCTCCCGATCCACCGCGTCTGCCACGGTCTGGAGCTTCTGGCGGTAGGCTGCGACCTTGGGCGGTAGCTTGACGATGGCCGAGAGCTTGTCCAGCAGTTCCAGGTCAGCGATGCCGGTCAGGCGCTGCGTCTTCTTGTCCCACTTCATCTTGCCCCAGGATTTAATGATGGTGAACTGGACGTTGTCTGCCTCCGCGATAATCAGGGTGTTTCCCTTCAGGCCCATTTTCATCATGTTGAGCCATTCCTCCTTTTCAACGCGTTCAGATCCATCATGACCTCTCCGGCGTTTCCGGATTTCTCATACCGCGCTATGTACGCAACCAAAATACCGGCCATAACAAATGGCGAAATGTCAAGCGCTTTACAGATGTCACGAGTCAGAAGTACCAGGTTAAAGATATGCTGTTCGGCTGAACCTTGCATTTCAACGCTTGAGCGTGTTCTGTCAGCACTGGTTGTGATTTGGAGTCTGCTGCCTTCGGAATTTCCTGTTAACTTCACTGTCTATCCCTCCATTTCCTCTATGTATTCCTGATATACTGCCATGACCTCACGGCTGTACGCCGTGGAGCTTGTCCGCTTTGCCTTGGACGGGCCTGCATTGTATCCGACATACAGCCCCTGGTCCCCTGGCCCGGCCTCCAGAATGCCCTCCAGCTCCAGCAAGTAGTCGATAGCCACCGCTGTACACTGTACCGGGTCCGTCAGGTCCGTCACCCCCAGGGCCTCCATCCGGCCCATATGCCAGCGGGTATTGATCTGCATCATCCCGATGCTGTCCCCGCCGTCCCCTACCATCTGCGGGTCGAAGTCACTCTCTACCGAGGCGATGGCCATAACTGCGCAGAAGAGATCCGTATCCTGACCGCACTGCCCGAAGATGGCCCACTGGGTTTCCGCCTCTAGCGGTACGTCCAGCAGCGGGGTGTCAATGCGGCTTCGGTCATCGCTCCAGAGACCGGCGGCGGTGATGGCCGGTTCCTCCGGTTGGATCGCCAGCACCGGCGCGGTGGCGGCGGGTACTGGGAGATCCGGCTCCTGGGCCTCGCGGGCGGCGCAGCTGTAGCCGCCGGCTGCAATGCCTGTGCAGAGGGCCAGAGAGACGGCTCCGTAGATGAGGCCGCCGGCCCGAAGTCTGTGGTTCATGTTGCATCATCCTTTCTTGTCCCTGTGGTTTGCTATTGAGTAACCGCAATATACCAAATAATTGCCCATCCCATGTGCCCAATGACATCCGCATAGCGGAGTTCTCGTCTCGCTTTGTCCGCCTTGAATATTTCTAAGGCGTAAATCACGAAAGCGATGAACGCAACTATTTTCATCCTATGCCCCCCTCTGGTCTGGTAGGCCCTGCGGCCATTATCAGTTCGCCGCTGCTGATGCCCAGGGCTTCTGCCGCCGTCTGGATGCCGCAAGCAAACTGCCATGTGTGCGCTGCGCATTCGCAGATATGCTTGAAAACCTCTGTGTCATTGCGTTCTGTGAGTTCTTCCCACGCCAGAGCCGCCTGCTCTTCGCTCTTGGCTCTGACTTCCTCGTAACGCGGGGCCAGGGTTGCCTTAATCTCGTCGCGGGTCATATAGGCAAAAGAATCCGGCTTCGATTTTTCGGCCTCGCATTTACTGGCTATCCCCAACTGCACCGCTGCCCAGGTGTACGCCTCGTGGAAGTATGATGCCAGTTCCTGCAAAAACTCCGTCATGTCTTCCTGAGAGAGCCGAGTATTGGGGCTTATGTGAATTTCAACCACACAATGGCCAAAATCTTCGCCAAAGGAATCACAGGTGTGGATATCCTGTTTAAAGCCTGTCTTATCTACTATCACTGATTTTCGTCCTTTCTGTTTGATTTTTTCTTTTTTTAAGGTGCATAGCGGTGAGACCGCTGGTCATGCGCTGGGCCTTTCGGCATTCTGCGCCGTTACTGGCTTCGCAGTCTTCACAACCTTCACACTGCGATTGTGCTGCCGCTCCAGAAGATCCGCCATTACATGAGCCATGTACTCTTCCCACGCCGGTGGGATAATCAGTTTCCCCTGGCTGTCCGTTTTCAGTGCTGTTTGCTGCATTGCGTTATCACCTCCGTCCACATCTGGCGGTAGCAGAACTGCGGCGGTACTTGGGATTTGCAGTAAGGGCATCCAGGTAAGCCAACGCTATCCCCAGCTCTTCTTCATTAAGCCCGTTAAGCAGTTCCGCGAACTGTTTGAAATCGGCGGCAGCTTCTTCCTCTTCTACCAACTCCCGCGAGAACATGGCTACCTTTGCCCGGCCCTCCAGAGACAGCTGGTTGAAATTGTTCAGCAGTTCAACTTCCTGTTCGTGGTATGCAGCCTGCCGCATCTGTTCGAGTTCTTTCTTGGCATTCATTGCGGTCACCGCCTCCAGTTGTCCTCAAGAACCTTCTTAAGCTCCTGAGACGCTTGGATGAGCTCTTCCGCATCTCCCAGCATTTGCCGGTATTCAAAGGCAAGGCTCTCTAATGCGTCTACTACATCCCAGTAGTTATCGAAGCTGCTCCACCGGATTACAAACAGAATTCTTCGCTTAAGGCGCTCGATCTGCTTGATTCGCATCATCTCCCCCCTTACAGAAAATCCATCAGGTCAAGGATTCTATGGGTTGTCTCCACAGTCACCTCGCTCCGGAAAGACGGCTTGTCCGGGATGTGCGCTTCCACTTCTGGAATCTCAAACCCGCCGCATTTTAGAAATCCAAGTACATAATGCAGCCGTTCGTTCCGGCAATCGGAGACGATTCTTGATGCAGCGATGTAGTCGTCTGTGGTCAGCTCTCTTTGCTTCACTGGAGCGGGAGAGGGAGTAGGTGACTGCACTGCCTGCGGCAGGAACGCCGCCGCCAGAGCGTCCTTGGCCTTGAGCTGGTACTGTTCCAGCCGCGCCGCCAATTCTGGGGTCTCACGCTCCATTCTGGGCGTGATGGCGATCTTCGCCAGCCAGAGTGGGACGTAGTCCAGTTTGAGACACAGGGTCCTCTGAGTACCTCCTCTGGTAGGGAGGATCAAATTTGATCCCCCTTTGGAGAGAACTGCATCCTCTTGGATATTGGCAATCTGCCGCTTCCGTTGACCCTCGCTAAAGCCGATGCCGTCACACATCCAGCGGACACCCGCCCAAATCTGCCCGTCTGCGTCGCGGGCCGCCATGAGTTCCGTACCCATGAAGGGTGCACGCTTGATTTCAAATTTGTTCATTGGATTATTCCTTTCTGATGCATTTCGCGCAAGTAAGGATCGGCCTCAGCCAGCAATTTCCCCTCTAATGACCAATACTGCGTTACCATCCGCGAGGGTTGTTCCGATGAGCCGGAACCCCTCGCGGCTATTGTTTCAATAATCTGAATGACCCTGGCGGAATCAACGCCACGCGGATAGACTATGCCATCCATGTCCTTTCACCTCCTTTCTCCTGCTGAAAGCAGGTGTTTCATGCGCTGGGCCGGGTGTCCGGCGGCTGAGCGGCGAGCATAAGGTTCTGCATGAATTTCGCGCCCTGGAAAAAATCCAGCAGGGAGCGTTGCCCGTTCTGATCCAATGTGTCCAGAAACGCCAACATTTCATCCGCTTTGGGTTTGCTGTCAGATGGCAGAAGTGTTCTTGCCTCTTTATTCATATTGCTCGGCTCCTTTCTTTTGGTGTTGCCCCTCCCTTCGACTTGTGGTAAAATTTGTCGAAGGAAGGGGGTGGTGATGTGAAAATTCGCTGTAGAGGGGAGGTGAAATTATGCTGGATTCGGTCGCCCTAGGCAAAGCTATCCGACAAATTGAGAAACTAAATGTGTTGCTCAATTCTCCGCCGGTAACACAAGCGTTAAAGGATGTAAATTCTCCCGAATCTAATCGTTTGTTGGAGCTTGCGAATTCTCCTGAAACTCAAGAAGCCTTTGATTGTCTAAAAGCCTACGAACTCGAAGAGATTCAAAAAAGCTAAATCGCGTTGATGCAATTCCATCCAGATAATTCCACCCGTGTGGCTGCACTCTCTGCATAGGGTGCAGCCACACCCATTTTTGCATCTCAATCGTGATCCTCTTCCCCAGCAGTTATGCCAGATGCTATCATTGCAGCCGCTACCTGTACGCATTCTTTTTTGGTACCGCCCAGCTTTCGCGTTGCCCGAATGAGATTGAGCATAAGTTTTGCTGCAGCACGTACATTGTCCTCCGTCATGGTGGTTCACCTCCTTTCTGCTTGTTCTTTCGTCAATAACTATACATCACAAAAGAACGCTTGTCAAGTGTTTTTTATTGATGAAAGAATTTTTTATTGACAAAAGAACAAATCAGTGATATTCTAATTGCAGAAACGAGGTGATACACTTGAATGAACGCATAAAAAAACTGCGCAAGGCACTAGACCTTACACAACAAGCGTTTGCTGATAGGATTGGAATTCGACAGAATACAGTAGCAAAGTATGAAACCAATCGCGGAACGCCTACAACATCCGTCATTTCGCTTATTGTACGTGAGTTCAACGTATCTGAGAAATGGCTCCGTACCGGTGAGGGGGAAATGTTCAACCAGTCTGTGGAAAACACTGTAGACCGGCTGTGCGCTGAATTACACGCCAGCGAACTGGAATCTGGAATCATCCGTGCGTACTTTAGGATTGACCCAAGAATCAGGGAACCGTTTATGCAACGCATGATCCAGGAGATGCAGAGTGAGTATGCTGCCTTGGCACCAGTATCTGCTGAATCGGAACAGTCTGAACCGGTGCAGCCTGTAGAACAAAAAACGCCCCCCCCCGTTTCCGAGAGTGGGCTGGATGACACGGAAAAACTTCTCACGCTTTGTACGGAGAATATGGATCCTGTTCAGAAGCGGATGTTCCTTGAGCACTGGCGCAAGCTGTCAAAACAGCAGAAAGAATCATCAACGGCCTCTGATCCGCTTGCAACTGACGATAAATCTCCAGAATCTGAGCGTCCAGATTGGTCATAGCTTTTCCCTTTCCGTCCCGTACTGTACCGGCGTCCAGACTATGTATTTGCGCATGAGTAGAGTATAGCACACTTTTTTGTCATTTTGTGTTACAAAAGGGAGAGGGTGGAAGTTTAAGGAAATTTTCCGCCGAAATAGGCGGATACATAGAAGGGAGTTTACCATGAACAACGAGGAGAAGATTTTAATGTTACTGGAGGGGTTAACAGCAACTGTCGCTAAGCAAGGGGAACAGCTCGCTAAGCAGGGCGAGCGGTTGGAAGAGATGCAGGAAACCCTTACTCGCGTTGCTGTCACGCAGGAGGGCGTGGTCCTGCCCCGGATTCAAATGCTTTTCGATGGACACAGCGAACTTAAACGGGAATTGGATACCTTGGCAACAAAAGAGCAGGTAGAGGAATTGTCAGCCGATGTATCTGTAATCAAAGATGTTGTCAGCCGACACAGCGTGGATATCGGTAAGCTGAAGAGGGCGCAGTAATTCTGTCAAAATCCCAAGCGCTTACGATTTTGGACAACAAAAAACCGCCCCCGGTGCTACCAACACCGAGAGCGGCTATAGAGTGTGAAAAGTTTATC
This sequence comes from Oscillospiraceae bacterium, assembly GCA_022800665.1. GTDB lineage: Bacteria > Bacillota > Clostridia > Oscillospirales > Oscillospiraceae > Pelethomonas. The sequence goes on along the minus strand of JAAWQS010000119.1, from coordinate 228 downwards.
CGGCTCTTCACCCTCTCATATTAACATACTTACGGGAGGAAAAGCAACATGAAAATTGAAAATAGTCCGCCTCTACGGATAAGAGCCGCGCTGTACATCCGCGTCAGCACAGAGGAGCAGGCCCTCCACGGCCACGGAAATCAATTTTTGCAAAAGGGATAAAAACGAGCTATAATAGAAGAATGGGAAAGCAGAAAATAGTCGAATATTTCGAGGAAGTAGAAGCGA
>JAAWQS010000183.1 GCA_022800665.1 Oscillospiraceae bacterium | reverse complement strand
TGAGCGCCTATATCCGAAAGATGGCGCTGGACGGTATCTGTGTGAGGCTGGACTTGGCGGAGGTGCGCCAGCTCATCGTCCTGCTCCAGCGGTGCAGCACCAACCTGAACCAGTACGCGAAAAGGGCGAACGAGACCGGGAGCGTCTACGCCGCCGACATCGAGGACCTGCGCTCCCGGCTGGAGGAGATTTGGGAACTGTCCAGACAGTCCCTTGCCCATCTTGCCAGCATCCGATAGCGGCGGTGGGCCTCAAAAGTTTTGCAAAGGGGTGCGGAGCGGTCCGCGCCCGCTACATAGGCGGCATCCTTGCCGGACAGCGGACCAGCAAGGAAATTATTTGTGTTACACTTTATCTCTTTGCAATGTTTTTTGAGGAACCGGCTCGCTCACTGCAGAAAATCATTTCAGAATTGTTTATTTCCATTTCTGCTATTGTAATTATTGACTGGGATGTGTATAATAATATTGATATCATTGTTTTAGTTAACAACTTAGGGGGAGCAAACATGTCTGATATTAACGCCTTGCTGGAGAAAGCTATAAATGAAACAGCAAAATTAAGTGATGGCGAAGATTTTTTGCTTCGTGACCTTTTTAAAGGATATGAGTGGAATCGTATATCGAGAAGTAACCGTTTGCTGTTGGGAACTTTGTTCTTGAATAAAATAAATAGTGAGAATCTTGACATTTCTGCAAGTGCAAAAACATCTTCTGGCCAGCAGAAATACCAAATTGTTAGGAGGAAATAATAATGCCTAACTATTTGGATATTTTTGCTGGTGCTGGTGGGTTATCTGAAGGATTCATAAGAGCTGGTTATGAGCCGATAGCGCACATTGAAATGGATAAGGCGGCTTGCTATACATTGAAAACAAGACTAGCGTACAAGTGGTTATCTGATCACCAGCAAACCATAGCTTACTTGCGCTATTTAAAGAGAGAATTAACGCGCCAGGAGTTTTATGCTACGGCTCCAGATAAGTTGTTAAAAAGCGTGTTGAATTACGAGATTTCTGAAGATAATTTGAAAGAAATCTTTCAAAAAATTGATCAACTTCTCAATGGAGAACCACTAGATTTAATTGTAGGCGGTCCGCCTTGTCAGGCATATTCTTTGATTGGTAGAGCCCGTGATGACAACGGTATGGTCGGTGATAAAAGAAATTATTTATATATTCTGTACGCTGAATTTTTGCGCAGATATCATCCTAGGTATTTTGTGTTCGAAAATGTTATTGGCCTTCTTTCTGCAAAAGATGCTGATGGAACGCTTTACTTTGATAAAATGTGTCAGTTGTTTCAAGAATGTGGATATTCTATTGAATATAAGCAATTAAATGCTAAAGACTATGGTGTTCTTCAAAATAGATCAAGAATTATCCTCATCGGGAAATATGGACATCATAAAAACTTTTATCCCCATATACCCGAAACAAGAAATATCTACACTGTAGAGGAGATTTTCAAAGATTTACCTCCAATTAAAGCAGGCGAAGGCTCATACGGTTTAGTAGCGACATTGCACTATGATAGTAACTACCTTTTTGATGCAAAAATAAAAGAACGAGACTTAGAACCAATTACTTTGCATTGCGCTCGTCCACATACAGCCCAAGATTTGGAAATATATAAAAAAGTTGTTCAACTATGGAGCAAAGAAAAAAAAAGACTTAGTTACACAGCTTTGCCTAAAAAATTACAATCTCAGAATAATTTAGATTCATTCTTGGATCGTTTCAAAGTAGTGGCTTCTGATTTGCCATACTCGCAAACTGTAGTTGCACATATTGCTAAAGACGGCCATTACTTTATACATCCTGATATTAAGCAAAATCGCTCTCTTACTCCTCGAGAAGTTGCAAGATTGCAAACTTTTCCCGATAATTACTACTTCGAGTCTGTATCAGGGCGTCCTTCACGAACAACCGCGTTTAGGCAAATTGGTAATGCAGTACCTGTTCTTTTAGCTGAAAAAATTGCTACTGCTCTACTGGAGGTCTGGTAATGGAAACTCAGAAAAAGCCAAACATTACTGAAATTGAAAAGCGCCTTGAAGAACTGCGTGCTGAAAAACAAGAATTGTTGCAAATTGCTTCCGAAATAGAGGGCGCTTATTTGAGCGCTTATGAGATTCGTCCTGCAGGTCGGCATGTTCTTACGATTGGTGAAGATCTCATTCAAGATCAATATGCGGCCATTGTAGAACTTGTAAAAAATTGTTATGATGCTGACTCTCCTGATGCAGTAATTGTTTTTCGTGGAATTCCGGAAGATGATTGTCTTGAGATACGAGTTGAAGATCATGGGCATGGCATGTCTACAAAAGATATTATCAACAAATGGCTTGTGCCTTCTACGGATTACAAGCTAGGCTCGCGCAAAAGCCCCCTTGGCCGCACAATGCAAGGTCGCAAAGGCATTGGTCGATATGCAGCAAGTATATTAGGTGATGATTTAAAACTTCAAACGGTAGATGCTTCTGGTGTTGAAACCATTCTGTACATTCGGTGGCAACAGCTAGCACAGTATCAATATTTAGATCAAATTCAAGTTCCTATAAAGACGAAGCAAACGGACAGAAAACCAGGAACCATTTTAACCATGCATTCTCGGCTGAGTGAAAATGTTTATTGGACTGAGAAAGCCTTTAGGAAGTTGCGTTTTGAATTAAAAAAATTAATTCCTCCTAAAGCGGATGGCACATTTGACACTAATTTTGAGATTACTCTTACGTTTGATAACTTCTTTTCAAACAAGAATGATAATGGAAGCGAAACTATAAAGCCGTACCCCATTTTGGATTTTTATGATTATCGCATTAGCGGGGATATTTCTGCTGATGGGTTTGGTACTCTAATATATGAGAACAAAAAAATTAAAAATGGTGCCGTCGAACACATTCCGTTTAATTACGGAGTTACGGGTTGTGGTGCGCTTGTAATTGATATTCGTGTTTATGATCGTGATAAAGATGCAATCGATCAGTTAATTTCAAGGGGACTCCAAGATGAAAAAGGAGACTATGTAACAAAACAACAAGCTCGTCAATTGCTTAACGATGTGAATGGCATAGGTGTATATAGAAATGGCTTCAGGATTCGTCCATTGGGAGATGCAGATTTTGATTGGCTCAAATTAAATGAACAACGCATTCAAAATCCATCCATGAAAATTGGTAGCAACCAAGTAGTTGGCTATGTACACGTCGAATCTGAAGAAATTTCCGGTCTTGAGGAAAAAAGTGCCAGAGATGGATTGAAAAACAATGATGCATATGAGGCATTGAAAAAAATAACTTGTGGCGTTATTGTGGAGCTCGAACAGAGACGCTTTATATTCAGGAGAAAACTAGGACTATCAAATCCGGCAAAAAAGCTGGAACGAAAATTAGAGGGGTTATACGATTATGCTCCTCTGAAAAAGTCTGTTACGATAACACTTGAAAAGGCAGGAATGCCTGTTTCTGTTATTGACGAAATAACAGATATTATTTCCAAAGAAGAACATAAGAAGAATGAAGCTATTGAAGAAATCAGGCATGCCGTAGCAGTATACCAAGGTCAAGCGACTCTCGGCAAAATAATAAATATTATTCTACACGAAGGTCGTCGCCCACTTAATTACTTCAAAAATCAAATTCCGAATCTTCATTTCTATGGAGATCGGTTTGCGAAAAAGAAAGATGAAAATTCTTATAATGAAATTGTCCGACTTACTGATGGCATATCAGATAATGCAGGAATTTTTGTAAATTTGTTTGGGCGATTAGATCCTCTTTCTGCAAAGCGTCGTGAAACCAAAACTGAATTTTCATTACATGATGCTTTGTGCGGTGCAGTAGCCGTATTTGATAAAGAGTGCAAAGATAAAGGGATTTCAATTAATCTTGATTGTCCTAATGATATCAGGCTTGTGGGCTGGAAACAAGATATTTATACTATTATGGTAAACCTACTCGATAATAGTCTGTTTTGGATTGTTGAGAAAGAGTGTGATGAACGCAGAATCAATATTGTAGTAAGCAACTCAGGAGCAGGCTTTACTCTCAATTATACTGATTCCGGCCCTGGCATTAACGATGAACTTCTGGCAAGTGGAGTAATTTTTGATCCAGAATTTACAACTAAACCTCATGGAACTGGATTGGGTCTGTCAATTGCAGGTGAAGCTGCAACAAGAAATGGTTTGACACTTACTGCTGTACAAAGAGATAACGGTGCCCATTTTATTTTAAGCACCGACGAGTGAGGTTATAAAGATGTATAAATTTTTACTAATTGAAGACTCGGCTGAAGACTCTGGCTCTTTCCAGGATACCGTAAATCGTCTAAATATTGAGGCTGGTGAGGTAGTATATCATTTAGACGTTGCAGAGACATATGCAGCTGGTATGCAAAAGGTTTCTGAAAATCTGAATGGTATTATTGTGGATATCAAATTGGACGGAGATCATAGCGGGAATGAGATTATTCGAGAAATAGTAGAAAAATTTCGCGTGCCTGTAGCTATATTTACGGGCACGCCGGACACTGAACTAGACGATGGCTCTCCAATCCAAGTGTACAAAAAGGGTGAAGCGAGCCACGAAGAGATTCTTCAAGAATTGCGTGCTGTTTCGGACACAGGATTGTTCAATGTGCTCGGCGGGACTGGTATCATAGAGAACATAATGACGCAGATCTTTTGGAAAAATCTCTATCCTCAAATCAGTCTTTGGAAAGAAAAAAAGGCGCAGGGAATTGAAACCGAAAAAGTGCTGCTTCGATATGCAGTGTCTCACATACAAGAGCTTATTGATGATGAAATTCCCGCTTATATCACAGAGGAAATGTATATTTCACCTCCAATAGGTAATGACATTAAGACCGGATCAATAGTACAAGCAAAATCTGATGGCACTTATTGCATTGTATTATCCCCACCATGCGATTTGGCGATGCACGATGGAAAGATGAAAACAGATCGAGTCTTGATTTGTGAAATTGATTCTCAGGACGAAGTCAACGCTAGAATTGTTGACGGGATAGCCTCCACAACTAAGCAAGCAAAGAAAATTGCAACAGCACTGAACAATAATTATACTGATTATTATCATTGGTTGCCTCAAAACACTCTTTTTTCGGGAGGATATATAAATTTCAGAAAGGTAATTACATATTCGCCTAACGAATTATGCATTAGATTTAAACACCCACTTATTAAAGTACAAGAAAGTTTTGTAAAAAGTATTCTTGGCCGTTTTTCAGCATATTACGCAAGGCAAGGACAACCAGATTTCAATTTTGATAAGGAAGCTACTAATATTGTTAACAAACTTCCTGCAACTGTTTAAGAGTATAAAATGGGAGTATAGCCATCGGAAATCACCGAAAGGCTGTACTCCCATTTTACGTTATGAGTAGTGTGCGAAAATAAGTCTTTTTGCTTTGCCTCAGCGAAACTCCTGCCGTATAGAAAAACATAAAAGTTACTACCTTAAAAACGTCACAGAGGATTTTCAGGCTTGTTTCCAACGTGTGTCCTTGTTTTTCAAGCAAATTATTCAACATCCACCCATGCTATTAAAGGTGCAACAAATTAGATTCTGCTGTAGAAGTTTTAGCGCATCCATACGATATGGACAACGCTCTATAATAAGTTTGTAGGAAGGACGGCAATTGCCGCTCCTTCTTTTTTTGCCCTTTTACATACCGAGGAAAGGGGGCATGAATGATGAATTTGTTTGAGGCGGTCAAGGACGCTGTGCCAACAAGAACGGCGGCGGAACATTACGGGATCGAGGTCAAGCGCAACGGCATGGCCTGCTGTCCGTTCCACGATGACCGAACGCCCAGCATGAAAGTGGATAAGCGGTTCCACTGCTTCGGCTGTCAGGAGGACGGGGATGTGATCGACTTTGTGGGCAAGCTGTTCGATCTCTCCCCCAAGAGAGCCGCCGAGAAGCTGGCGGAAGATTTTGGGGTGCGATATGAGGGCCTGCAAACATGGCAGCCCCAGAGGAGGCCGTCCGTCATCTCCAAACTGGCGGCGGCGCAGGAGTACCGCAAAAAGGAGAACCGCTGTTACCGTGTACTGTGCGAGTACCTCCATCTGCTCCGTGACTGGAAGGAGCAG
>JAAWQS010000016.1 GCA_022800665.1 Oscillospiraceae bacterium | reverse complement strand
ATGTGTCAGCAAGGGCTCCAGCCCACATTCTGTACTGTTTTCTCTGCACCATACTTGACTTTGTCGAATCTCGCTTACACAAGATTTTACGGAGGGCCCCGGCAATGCGGCTGCTTCCGGAATCCGCCTGGTAAAAGACGTCGTACATCTGCGCCAGCTGGGAGTCCGTCATGCCAATGCCGGTATCGCAGATATCTACAATCAGATTGATGCCGTAGCTCTCCCACCGGTATCCGATCCGGACGTTTACGCCCCCTTCTTCTGTAAATTTAATCCCAATTCGCTTTCGTGTTCCCGGTGATATAATCTAAATTTTTGCTGTATAATCATTGAATTAGCCGATTCTACCTAATTTTAGATTGTTTCTGTAGGGCGTGCAATTCTTATATTATTCTCATATAAAAACGTCAGCATCGTAAACCATAATTCATCTACATCTGCCTGTCGGCATAGAAATAGGGGCAGTCGAATCAAGTTTGACTGCCCCTATAAAGTATTGGCTTAGGGCTATCTATGATATGGTACTGTTTCGCCTGTATCCTCTTGGCGAAGCAGAGTTCCGGCATTATCAAAGGTATAACAGAATACCTGACAGGTGCCGCCGATGGTAAAGGAGTTGGTAGCTGGGGAAAAAAATGTGCTCACCACGCTCTCCACATCCCACCCCAATTCTCCAGTGTCGTTTACGGTCAATCTTCCGCCCAGAGAGCCTTTGACAGAATAGAATATCTCTGGTGTTCCCCCTTCTGGGTCGCACAGAAGTAGCACCGCCGTGTAGTTATCCCGCACCATGGGGGTCAATTCCTCGCTGGAAATCTCCCAAATGTTGTTGTCAAACAGGTAGGCCAAGATATTGGCAATCTCATGCCGCCCGCCCCCGTCTGTCTGCTTGGGCACGGCGTAAGCCGACAGGTACACCCGGCCCCCAAACTCGATCATGTTGGTGATGGTGTAGTCGCAGTCTTCCCCTTCGTAGAGGAAGCTGTCCAGCAGATTCCCCTCCCGGTCCAGTTTGACCAGCCGGTCAGTCTCGCCGTCCGTGATGTTCCCCAGTTGGGCCAGGTAGCCGTCCCCCAACCGGGCAGCGTTCCAGATGCCCAGGTTGCCCACCTCGGTTTTATGGAAGGACAACTCATTGCCGTCGGTGTCGTATTGGCTCAGACAAAGGTATCTCAAATCCCCCCGGCTGATAACCGCCCAGGTTCCATCCCTGTTGTCCAATACATGGGATATATATTCGTGCTTGAAGCCATGATCCATCTGTTGCCGCCATAAAATGCCCCCGCTCATATCTATCCTAGCAAGCCAAGCACAGGTGGGCTGTTCGCTGGACCAGGTGTCATTGCGACCCCAGACTGCTGTCCCGTCAGCGGTAAATACGCTGCCTTCTGCAAGGAAATCGTGGATTTCCGCCGTCCAGAGCAATTCTCCATCCCGATAGCATTCCAGGGTGCTTTTGTCCATCACATCGAATCCCAGTGTCTCGTCCATCTTTTCTTGAATATCGATGCGGTAGCTGATCCCAGCCCTTGACTGGGCGTTGCGCCACATATTCCAATCCCACAGTGCCGCCAGTTCCTCCGGGGTGGGCTCCCGCTGGGAAATCTCCATCCCCGGCACCGAACGTTCCATCACTTGGGCCGTCTTATCATTTGTAAAGCTCTTGGTCGTAATGTCTCGGTAGACCGCTTTCACGTCTGATCGGTTCAGGCCCTCCATGGACAAGCCGTTGACCTCGAAAAACTTTACCGCTGTACTGTATGCCTTGGCCTCGGCAATGAGTGTACCGCCAGCCAGACTTACAATCAGAGCCAAACAGGCAGCCAATGCTCCCCACTTAGCCCAAATGGGCTTTTTGTCCTTATCTTTCTTCATAGTTGTTTTAGCCCCTTTCACGATGTCGTCGTCAAGTTCACCAAGGACTTCAAAGAAATCTTCTTTTCTCATATCTCAAAGCCCCTTTCTGTCAAATATGCTTTTAGTTCTTTTCTTGTCCGCCCTAATGTCTTTGATACGGTTCCCTGCAACATTCCAGTGTCATTTGCAATGGCTGAAATTGAATCTGCATACCAATAGCGTCGTACAAACAAATTCCGCTTGTTTACTGAAAGACTTCTGACAAATGAATTGATAGCCTTTATCAGTTCTTGGCGGTTAATGATTTGCTCTACATCATCAACATCCGATATACAGTCGGTCAATTCATCTAAAACAAGTGCTATTTCGCCCCCGCCGCGTTTTTCGGTATGATTATGCTTGTACCTGTTAAAAGCTAGGTTCCGTGTGATTTTACCGAGGAATGTTGCTAATTGTTCAGGCCAATGGGTTGGCATGGATTTCCAGGCGTTTAGATAGGTATCATTGACACATTCCTCTGCATCTTCTTCACTATTCAATATGTTCCTTGCTATGGCTTTGCAGTAATGACCGTATTTATCGGATGTTATTGTTATGGCTTGATCATCCCTATCCCAATAGAGCTGGATTATGCCATTATCATCCATACAAATCCTCCTTTCACCTATATACACAATTTCTAAGCAAAAATCTGACACTTATTTTGAAAAATTTTTTTCTTATTATATCATACTGCCTACACGATAGCATTAAAAATGGGCCAGGACAGTGTCTGACCCATTTCAAAATCATTGTTATTATACTACATTAGGGAATTGGCCCTTGGTGTTAATGTCCAGTGGACGAGATTTAATGCTTTCATAGGATTCTTTGTAATCATCCCAACTGTCTGCGAGGGTGCGTTTTAACATAATAACTTTCTCGTCCAGTGTTAAACCTTTATGTAACCATTGCCATATAAACAAGGCCATGTATTGATTCAGATACTTTGTTGCTGGAATGCGTTCTGCTGATTCTGGCATAAATTTTTCTATCTGCGAATGAATTCCATTGACAGATGCAAGATTATATCGGCCCTCGGTGTGCTTGTCAGCTTTTATTTGGACATGATTGATTTTTTCACTCTTGGCTAAGACTGGATAAGCTGAATGACTATCCGTAATGAGTGTACTACCATTGTCAAAGTGTCCTGATAATAATTTCTTTGCATCAGCTGTTTCTAACCTGCCAACAGAAACAGGTTTTGCGATTAAGTTCTTTTCATCATCTACAGCTACAACAATGCAGGCTTGCTCATTGCTGATTCCCCGTTTGTATCTTTTAGTGTTTTCCCGTAGTTCCTCTAAATAGCCAGGAATGGCTATTACCCTATTCCATAAATCGTGTTTTTTCAAATATTTATCTTGATCTTCCGAGGAGCAATTATGTCGTGGGAACCTTTTCAATGTAAAAATGAAAAACTCTGGATCCCGTTTTCCTTTGAATGATACAGTGCAGAACCATTCATCACATTGTATCTCTCCCTCAAATTTGAAGATGGGGTTTCCATCATCGTCTATTCCTCTTAGCTGTGCCATCATTCTCTGATAAAGAATGTCCATGATTTTTAATTTGTGCTGTGCCGCTGTTGATCTGCTAACTTTCATCTTTTGGGCAAGATTCGCAATCGTTTGATTCTCTACAATTCCTACGTACAGAGCCGCAAGTTTTGTATCTGATAGGCGTGTGTTTTGTTCCAGAGTGTCAATTCCGAAAGAAAATGTCTTTCCACAATCCTTGCAAATTTTTCTTGGAGTCCCTTTTCTTGATTTCCCATGTTTTTTGATCCTGATACTTCCACAAAATGGACAACTATCTGATGTTTTAATTTCCTTTTTTCCTCTAATTTCCGACCTTTTTGCATGGGCCATGATTATTAGTTCATCCAGTTGGTCAGCTGTCAAACTATCAAGGCCACCCTTCAACGCTTCGTTGAAGAAGTCGGACATGGTAAAACCTCCTAACTTTATTAAATTGTTTGCACTATCTATGGTGCGTTCCCTTCAACCATAGTCAAGATTGGCTAAAATAGCTTTCTTCTGTCTTTCAAATGCCATTCTTTGATTCTTCATGGCTTTTTGCTGTAAACGCTCTGCCTCCTTTAGATATTCCTCTGCCATGTCAAAATCAGATTGAAGTTGTAGCCTGCACTTTTCCTTTTCACTTAATTCTGGTGGAATATGCTCTTGTTCTGTTGCTATAGCGTGTCGGGCATATTCCGGATTCTTGATTGCGCTCGAAATGATTATTCCCATTAAACCAGTATGCTGTTTTAGGGCTTTCTTGGAGATACAAGCCTTCTTGATTTCATTCCACTCAGAATCTGCAATAATTTCTACACCTACCTTTTTGGCATATAACCTAGCATTAAATGTTACACTATTGTTGGTAATGACAACTGGCTTTCCAATACTGTCATAAAACGCTGCTCCAGTATAAGCCTCTTGAACTGGTGCCTTAGCTAATGTCTTGTTGTGATACTTGCATTGAATGCAATATGAATATTTAATTCCTTGAATATTCATGCTCGCTATGATGTCAATGCCGCCATCATTGGCACCACCAATCTTTTTAGCGGTGAAACCCGCCAGTCTAAGAAGGTCAAGTGTTTTATTCTCGAAGTCTGTTCCTGTATAACAGTTGTTAAATATAATGTCCTCTTTGATGATATTCTCTGACATGATGTATGCCTCCACAGTATGTATTGAACTTGTATTTTTAAGTTCAACACCACATAGGAGGAGTATCTATACCACGTTGAGTACTTCAATCAACCAATGATATGTTAGATTTTTTGACCGCCCATCTGAAAAGATCAATGATTGTCAATTTATAAGAACATGATTAGATGGTCTTTTCTGCCTTCTTAAATTCATTTCTTGAAATTCGGAATAATGACTAAAAATCGGATTATCTAATTATCTGTTTTGCCAAAAACAAAAAAGAGACTGTCCACCTATGGTGAGCAATCTCTTTTTTGTTCGAGTGTATGATTATTGAACTGTGATACATATTTATCCAATAGATTCAACCGGGAACACGAAGTCGAATTGGGACTAAATTTAATGGAATTTTCCAGCAGGATTTTGAAAACATGGGAAATTTTCTCCGCGTCCCCGATCAGCTGGGCCGGCACCTTCGGGTCAATGTCAAACACCAGCTCCAGATGCTGCCGGTTGCTCTGCAGGGCGGTCATTGTAATCACGTCGTTGAGCACCGAGGTGATCATATACTCCTTCTTGGCCGGGGTCAGCGTACCCTCCACGATCTCCGTGTAATCCAGCATGTTATTGATCTGGGTGGACAGCCGCTTTCCCGCCAGTTTGATGGACGCCATATCCGTCCGGATCTCCGGCGGGAGATCCCTTCCGAGAGCCACCTCGCTGATGCCGATGACCATATTGATGGGCGTGCGGAGCTCATGGGACACGTTCGACAAAAAGACGGCGTTCTGCTTTCCCGCCGTCTCTAGTTCATTGAATATACGTTCATACCATTTCCGCTGCACATTCCGCCGGTTGATCCAGTATCTTGCAAGCGCAGCCCCGCTGATGGTCACAACAAGGCCGAGCCCCAGGTGAAAAACCTCCTGGAGCTGCATCTGGCGGGAGATGGTATGAAGGATCAGCGTATGATACAGCAGTCCCAGCGCATAGAGGGACAGAATCATATGGAGAATCCATTTTTTGTTCAGCATAAACAGCGCGAGAATCAGGATGCAGGCCACAGCGGGGATGTCAAACAGGCTGGTTTCATGCACGCTGAAATAAAAGAATTCGGTCAGGAGCAGTCCGGCAGACAGATTCTCATAAAAGGAATCCGAGCCAATCCGGGCAATATGCAGGACCCATACGCTGCAGCAGCCCACGGCCATCAGTATAATCATCCAGAATTCCCAGCCCAGTACCGCTGTGACCACGCTCAGCAATCCGCTGAACAGCATTGTAACAACAGCCAGCAGCAGGTGCCGGCCAGTCTGCTCCTCCGCTCTCATTTGGCGTCAAACTCCTGGGCCACCCGCTTCATCAGCTCCTGCATACGGAAGGGCTTTTTCAGATAGTTCACTGCGCCCAGCCGGATGGCGCTGACCACATCGTCCTCCGCACCCGATGCCGTTAAAAAAATCACCGGTATATCCGCGGCAAATTCTTTCATACGCTCAAAGGTCTCAATGCCGTTCATCCCAGGCATGTCGATGTCCAGCAGAACCATATCCACCTTCTCATCCTTCAGCTTTCCCAGAGCTTCCATCCCGGATTCCGCCAAAAGCACCTCGTATTCCTGCCCTAAAAACATCTTTGTCCGCACCAAATTCATGTTATCGTCATCAACGACCAAAATCTTCCTTTTCATGTCATTGCCTCCCTGTTTTGTTGCTGGGCATTTCCAATGCCCTACCCAGCACATTTTAAATGAAAACAGAGGAAAAATCAAGACTATATTTCGCTCGAATATAACAAATGTAAGAATAGCGGCGCGGTGCGGGCTCTCCGTCTGGTTTCAGGACCGGCAGCGGCCTGTAACCAGGCTCATCAGCCACTGTACGTCCTCTTTTCCGGCCACCCGGAAGATGGTCCAGAGCGTTCCCAGCAGCAGCAGGTAGCATCCGCCCGGCGCAAGCAGGCCCCCGCCCCCCGCTGTCAGGGACGCGGCGGCAGCGGCAGCCGCTGTACACACTGCGGCCAACGCCGGTTTTCCCGGCTCTGGCCGGATGTCCGCCGCCAGCGTCAGCCGCCGCAGGCTGAGGGCAAAGTTGAGGAGATGGGAGGCGGCAAAGCTGAAGTAATACCCGCCCAGCCCCAGGCGGGGCAGCAGGAGCCACAGCAATGCGGCATCCAGGAAGGAGGTCAGGGTATTGTACCGGGCGTTGGCGTTCTGCTGGCCCAGACCCTTGCACATGGCGTCCACAAGGGCGTCGGCGTAGAGCAGGGGGACAAAGGGGGCATAGAGCCGCAGCAGCCGGCCCACCTCCCCGTTTCCGTAGAGCAGTGTGCCCAAAGGTCCGGCCAGCGTAAAGAGCAGGCCCCCGGCGCACAGGCCGGACAGCATAGCCGCCCGCAGTCCCCGCCGTGCCAGATAGCGCACGCGGTTTCTGCTGCCCCTGGCGGCGCAGCGGGAGAACTCCGGCGTCAGCAGCTCAGCCAGGGAGAACAGCGCCGCCGCCGGGAACATCAACACCGGAAATACCATGCCCCGCAGCATACCGTAATCCGCCATTGCGTTTACAGTACCGGCAAAAAGGGCCAGCCGCCGGGGGATAATCAAATCCTCAATGGTATTCAGTCCGGAACGCAGGGTGTCGGCCAGGGCCAGGGGGAGGGCTGTGCGGAGAATAGAGCCGTAGGGGACCGGACCTCTCCGCCGCAGTCCCCGCCGGGCTAACAGGAGGAGCAGAAGGCCCAGTGCGTCCGCGCAGCCCCCGCCTGCCGTCACAGCAAAAGCGGCCTGTCCGGCATCCAGACCCGCCCACCGCGACAGCAGTAGGAAGGTAACCGCCATTGCGCAGCCCTGTTCCAGAAATGCCGCCGCCACCAGGACGCCGGTTCGTTCCGCGGCGGTGAAGTATCCGGTCAGGACTCCCTGGAGACACCGGACGGGAAGAAACAGCGCGGACAGGCGCAGCGCAGCCAACGCCGCCCGGCTCCCGATCCAGACCCGGCACAGCCACGGCGCGGCGCACCAGAGCGCGGCGGCAGCCGCGCTGCTGAAGAGGAGGCTGTACTGGCAGCAGCCGGAGAGCACACTGCCAACCCGGTCAGGGCGTCCCCGGCCCAGCTCCCCGGCGGACAGGTACGTCGCGCAGGTGCGCACGCCTGCCGAGCCGACGGTAAAGGACAGCGCGGAGACAGACATAACCAGATGCAGCAGGCCGACGCCCTCCGCGCCGGTCCGGCGGGAGAGGAAGACCTGAAAGCCCATACCGGCCAGACGCAGGAGAAAGTTGGCTCCGGTCAGAAGCATCGTACGGTAGAAGATTGGATTTCCTTTTTTCACATCCACACCCCCAGATTTATTTATATGGGAACTGCGGAGTAAAATGATTCCGGATACGCGCCGGCGGAAAAAAGAAAATATCTCTTGCAGAAATTGGAAAGTAGGGCTATAATACAGTCATGCACAACGGCAGCGCAGAACGAGATGGCCCCCGCCATCCCATTTGAAAGGAGAACGCAATGAGTTTTTTTGACGAGCTGACCCAAAAGGCAAAGACAGTTGCCGGTAATGTTTCGGAAAAAGCAAAGGAAGCCTCGGAAAAGGCAAAGGAGGTCGCCGATTCCGCCAAGATTTCCGCTGCTATTATGGCGGAAAAACGGGAGTTGGATAAGCGGTATCGCGAGATTGGCCAGTGGTACGCCAACGAGTACGCCCAGGAGGATTTTCCGGAGGCCATTGCCGACGTGATGAAGGCCGTGCGGGACTCCCAGGAGAAGATTGCCGCGCTGCAGGCCGAGCGAGAGAAAGCCGAGACAGAGGAGGCCATTGCCGCAGAGGAGGGCAAGGTCTGCCCTGTGTGCGGGAAAATCAGCGACGCCAGATTCTGTCCCCACTGCGGTGCGCCTCTGGTGGAAGCGCACCAGGCGTCCAAGGAGGAGATCGCCGCCCAGCAGGAGGCGGAATCCCAGGCCGCCAGCGAGGAAGAATAACCTGTTTTTCTGCCGTATGCAGCCGCGCCGTTGGTGCGGCTGCTTTTTGTATTCCAAGTTGTGAATATATACAAAGAATTTGGCCTATATTTGTAAACCTATCCTCTTTCCTTTTTCCGGTCCCTCTGCTATAATAAAGGCAGATTACAGGAAAGGAAACTGCCCGCCATGAAAATCAGAAGCGTCCTCTGCGCCCTCCTCTGCTGCGTCCTGCTGGCGGGACTGTCCCCTGCCGCCGCTGCCGCGGAACGGCTGACCGCCTCCGCCGCCTCCGGCCCGGTGACGCTCAACGGCTGTGCTGTGGAGAACCGTACAGCCCAGTACCCCCTGCTGCTCTACAGCAATATCACCTATTTCCCCATGACCTACCACCTCTGCCGTTTTCTGGGCCTCGCCACAGACTGGGACAGCGATACCCGGACCCTCTCCATCACCCAGACCGGAGAGCGGGGTCCCTATGTCCCCGACACCGGCCATACCGGCCACAGCGGGCGGGTATCCGTGACCCGGGTGGACTACCCGGTGAAGGTCAACGGCGTATCCATTGACAACAGCGAGGCCGATTATCCCCTGTTCAACTATGGGGGCGTGACCTACTTCCCCCTGACCTTTGACTACGCTGTCCGGGCCTTCGGCTGGGACTACCAGTGGGACGGCGAAAAGGGCCTGCGCATTGACAGCAGCGCGTCCAAGCCCCTGCCCGACACCGCGGTGGACACGGGAAACGGAGAACTGGACAGCGTTCTGGAGCTGCTGGACAGCTTTTACAGGGAGGGCCACAGCTACGCCGGGACGCTGCTGGACAAGCGCACCGGCAGCGCGGAGGCGTTTACCGCGGAAACTGCCGTCAGCGACAGTCTGGACTTCTTCCAGGTTGGCCTGACCGCCCAGCCCTTTGTCTTTCACAGCCAGCTGAACGGTCTCCAGGCCGGTTATCGGAACCGCGACCTGACAGTCCTGGAACCCCAGCTGGTGATTTCCGGCATCCCCACCGGCCCTCTGCCCTCCCAGGGACCCGATGGCCCCTATACAGGCCCCTATCGGGACCCCCATGCGGAAGACGGCGAGGGGGTGTATCTGGCCTATTGCTTTTTGACCTGCCAGTTTTCCGGCCAGCGGGCCAATATGCTCCGGAGCAGCCAGGCGGTCTTTGACGCTTCCGGGCCGGAGTCCGCCAGTGTGACCGTCCCTGTGGACTGTCCCTACAAGGATTTCTCCTCCTACCGGCTGACCGTCACGTACAATCCCAGTTCCAGGAATATTATCTCCCTGTCCTTTGCCTCCGAGAACTGCGTCCTGACCATGACCCCCTCCGCCTGATGCTCCGCCGGGACGCCGAAACGCCGCAGCGCTGTTTGCGCTGCGGCGTTTCAGTTGCTTTTTCAGTAAATTTGTAGTATACTCCCTCCATATCTCAGGAAAGGAGGCATGTACCATGCCTGAAAATGAAGACCTGCTCCAGCATGTGGAAAACGCGCTGGACGAAATCGACCGCAGCCTCCACCAGATGCTCATGCTGGCAGAGCTGTCCGCCAGCAATCTCGACACGGACAGGGCCGCTCTGCAAAAGACGCTGGAACGCCTGCGCGGAAAAATCGACGCCATTGCGGACACGCTGGAATAGACCTACGCATTCCGGCCCAGCGCAAACGCTTTCTTGTTCAGCTCCAGGAATTTCGGCGGCACGCTCTGTTCAATGGCCTCCAGCCACTCCGCCTCGGAAAAATCAAACTGCCGGGAGATTCTGCCCATCAGCACGATATTCACCGCCTTGCTGCTGCCGGCCTCCTCCGCCAACGCCAGCGCGTCAAAGGCATCCAGGTCAATGCCCAGCCCCCGGATGCTTTCCTCCAGATTCTGGGGATACGCCGCCGCGCCGGTAATGACGGGCATGGGGTTGATCTGCTGGGTGTTGGTGATGACCTTACCGCCGGGCTTCAGGTACTCTGTCCACCGGGCCGCCTCCAGCAGCTCAAAGGAGAGCAGCACATCCGCCTGCCCCTTGTCGATGATAGGGGAGCGGACCTTCTCCCCGCAGCGCACATATGTCACCACACTGCCGCCCCGCTGGCTCATACCGTGGACCTCGCTGACCTTCACGTCATAGCCCCGGCTGAGCAGCATCCGGCCCAGCAGCTTGCTGGCCAGCAGCGTTCCCTGACCGCCCACGCCTACGATCATAATATTCTTTGTCTCCACCGCTCACGCCTCCTTTCCGCCGCTCAGTGCGCCGAATTTGCACAGCTGTCCGCACACGCCGCAGCCTGTGCAGAGGGTGCTGTCGATTCTGACCCTGCCGTCCGTCATGCTGATAGCCGGACAGCCGATTTTCATGCAGGCTTTGCACCCCGCGCACTTGTCCGCATCCGCGGCAATGGGGCCGGGGCGCTGGACATACTTCAGCAACGCGCAGGGACGGCGGGAGATGATTACCGACGGCTCCGCCGCCGCCAGCTCCTCCTGCACCGCCTGGCTGCAGGCCGCCAGGTCGTAGGGGTCCACGACCCGTACGCGCCGGATGCCCACGGCCCGGCACAGGCTCTCCAGGTCGATTTTCGTACAGGGATCGCCCTTGAGATTATAGCCGGTGGTGGGATTCTGCTGGTGGCCGGTCATGCCGGTGATGGAGTTGTCCAGAATAATCACGGTGGAATTGGACCCGTTGTAAGCCGCGTTGACCAGGCCCGTGACGCCGGAGTGCATAAAGGTGGAGTCCCCGATCACAGCCACGGTTTTTCCCTCGCCCTGACCGCCTCCCGCCTTGTTGAACCCGTGGAGGCTGGAGATGGACGCGCCCATACAGATGGTAGTATCAATGGCCCCCAGCGGCGCCGCCGCGCCCAGGGTATAGCAGCCGATGTCGCCCATGACGGTGAGCTTGTTTTTCGCCAGGGTGTAGAACAGGCCCCGGTGGGGACAGCCCGCGCACATCACCGGCGGGCGGGGAGGCAGCTCCGCGTCCAGCTTAACCCCTGCGCAGCGTACTTCCGCCAGCTGCTCCGCCACCATGTTCTGGCTCAGCTCGCCAATGGCGGGGAAGTTGGACTTGCCTGTCACCGCAAGGCCCAGATTCCGGCAGTGGTCCTCAATAAAGCCGTCCAGCTCCTCCACCACTACCAGCAGGCTGACGCTCTTGGCAAACTCCAGGATTTTTTTCTCCGGCAGAGGCCAGACCATCCCCAGTTTCAGCACCGGGTAAGTATCGCCGCAGGCTTCCTTCACATACTGATAGCTGGTTGAGGACGTGATAATCCCCATTTTCTGGCTGCTGCCCGGCTCCAGACGGTTGATCTCCGCTGTCTCCGCCCACTGGGCCAGCTTCTGCAGCCGCTCCTCCACAACAGGGTGGCGGCGTTTGGCGTTGCCGGGCATCATAATGTACTTGGCCCCGTTCTTTTCATAGGGCTTTGGGACCGGCTCCTGCCGCGCCCCCGGCTCCACAACGCTCTGGGAGTGGGCCACACGGGTACACATCTTCAGCAGTACCGGCGTGTCGAACTCCTCCGACAGCTGGTAGGCCAGCTTGGAAAAGGCCAGGGCCTCCGCAGAATCCGACGGCTCCAGCATGGGCAGCTTGGCCGCCTTTGCGTAGTGGCGGGAGTCCTGCTCGTTCTGGGATGAGTGCATCCCCGCGTCGTCCGCCACGGCAATCACCATACCCGCGTTCACGCCGGTGTAGGCAATGGTAAACAGCGGGTCTGCGGCTACGTTCAATCCCACGTGCTTCATGCCGCAGAAGCTCCGCTTCCCCGCCAGGGCCGCGCCGAAAGCGGCCTCCATAGCCACCTTCTCATTAGGCGCCCACTCGGCGTAGATTTCCGGATATTGAGCGGCGAACTCGGTAATCTCCGTACTGGGGGTGCCGGGATAGCTGGAGACAAAGGCGCACCCAGCCTCGTACAGCCCCCGTGCGGCAGCCTCGTTGCCCAGCATCAGGGTTTTCATAGGCTTTGTTCCTCCTGTTTTCGGTTTTTCGATTTTATACCAATCCTCAAAATTACCGGTCATACGCCCTCTCCGTCACGGCTGCTGCACTTCCAGAACCCCTTGGCAGTCGTTCTTGGCTCCCCCTTTAGGGGGAGCTGTCAGCCGCAGGCTGACTGAGAGGGCTTACACGGCATTTTGTCAAGAATTTTGCCGTTTCCTATAGATGGTACATGGTCTGGAGCGTGCTGTCAAGTCTTATACTCAAAAAACTCGAAATCATAGCATTGACAAATATCTACTAATATGATATTATTGAATTATAGAAGAAAAGATAAGAGGGAGTGTGCTGGTCGTATGACAGGGATTATCGAGGTTGTCTTTGATGACAGCAGGCTCAACGACACAGGGTGGACGTTTGACCCGGTCATTCATTTTTCTTGCAATTTCAGCGAAGGCGATATATCGGAAGATATTCCCGGCCCGATTCGCTATCCCTTCCTTTGCCGTGCGCTGCGCCAGTTGGTTGATCCGGAAGAAATGCAGCAATACACAGCGAAAACGGCAAAAAAGTTAGATACAATTCTCACGCACGCAGCTGCAGGAGGGCCTGTCCGCGTCTGGTCCAGCAACCGGCCAGATGAAGTGTGCGGATTTTATTGGCTGATGGAGCATCTGAGCCGGCTGAAAGAAAACTGCGGCCCGGTTTCTATGATTCAGCTGCCGAAAGATGCATTTGATAAGGACGGCACGCTTCTGGGGACATGGGGAATGGTTTATTCTTCCCAATTGCCGGACTATCTGCCGTTGGAGCGTCCTGTATCCCCCCAATTTATGAAATTTTGTGCAGACCACTGGAAAAATCTCAAACAGGAGAACGCGCCATTGCGCGCCGTGATAAACGGATGCCTGGTCAGTGTTCCTGAAACCCTGTATGACAGCTTTATCCAGCAAGAAATACGCCGGGTTGGAGACACATCCAAAAAAATTGAAATACTCTGTAATGTATTGGTCCGGTATCAGCTTGGAATAGGCGATCAGTGGATTGCAGGGCGTATGGAGAGGTTAATGGAGGGATAGATTTATGAACGCTAAAAAAGCAATCGCGCTGTTTGTGGTCATAGCCGCAGCATTACTGGTGTTTACCGTGCCTGTATCAGCCGAAAGCGATGACTCCGACGTCTTACCAGATTATGCGCCGTGTTTGGATTGCGGCGGTTCTATAGTGAGTATAGGGTCCAGATGGGTTAATGAATGGTCGGTCATAATGGAAACCAAATGTACCCACTATACAAATGGAACTGATCTTGTGTTTGAAGATAGGGGGTGGCAGAATTGGCAATGCTCCACATGCAAGAGGGGAGATGTTATTCTAGTAACAAGAACGAAAACAGAGTGCCATGGCTGTAACCTGGGAGCAGCTTTCGAAGATATGGAAGAAGTAGAATGCACCCACTATTGCTATGGGACTGACCTCATCGCCAAAGATGGGACAAAGGACTGCCACGGCTTTGATCCGAAGTAAGGACCGGTATTTTGATAACTGCACGGCGTCTGGACACTGCCAGACGCCGCGTTTTTCTAATTTCTGATCTGCGCCTCTACCAGACGCCCGTGGCAGTATTTTTCACGCAGGGCGGGTTTTTCGATTTTACCCGTGGGATTTCGCGGCACGGGGGCGAAGATGATTTTCCGAGGCCGCTTATACCGGGGCAGCTCCCGGCAGAACGCCTGAATCTCCGCCTCCGTACAGGACGCGCCCTCCTTGACCTCGATAATAGCGGCGGCAATCTCCCCCAGCCGCTGGTCCGGCAGGCCGATGACCGCCGCGTCCTTAATCTTCTCATACCGCCGCAGAAAGTCCTCAATCTGTACCGGATACAGATTCTCTCCGCCGGAGATGACCACGTCCTTTTTCCGGTCCACCAGGTAGATAAAGCCGTCCGCATCCATCCGGGCCATGTCGCCGGTGCAGAGCCAGCCGTCTTTGAGAATTTCCGCCGTGGCCTCCGGGTTCTTATAGTAGCAGAGCATCACGCCCCGTCCCTTGACCGCCAGCTCGCCCACCTCTCCCTGGGGGACCTGGTTTCCCTGCTCGTCCACGATCTTCGCCTCCCAGCGGTAGCCGGGGACGCCGATGGCCCCCACCTTGTGGATGTTCTCCACCCCCAGGTGGACGCAGCCGGGACCGATGGACTCGCTCAGGCCGTAGTTGGTGTCGTACTGGTGGTGGGGAAACACCCGCTTCCAGCGGTGGATCAGGCTGGGCGGGACAGGCTGTGCGCCAATGTGCATCAGACGCCACTGGTCCAGCAGGCAGCCGTCCAAATCCACCTTGCCGGACTCAATGGCGTCCAGCAGGTCCTGGCACCAGGGGACCAGCAGCCACACAATGGTGCACTTCTCCTCCGTCACCGCCCGCAGAATCCACTCCGGCCTCACCCCCCGCAGCAGCACCGCCCGGCTTCCGGAGATGAGGCTCCCGAACCAGTGCATCTTGGCCCCGGTGTGGTACAGCGGCGGGATGCAGAGGAAGACGTCGTCCCTAGTCTGGCCGTGGTGCCGCTGCTCTGTCTCGCAGGAGCTGAGCAGGGCCAGATGGTTGTGGAGGATGGCTTTGGGAAAGCCGGTGGTGCCGGAGGAGAAGTAGATGGCCGCAAAATCCGATTCCTCCAGCGCAACCGGCGGCGGACCGGAGGAACAGAAGCCCATCAGCTTCCCGCAGTCCTCCGCATAGTCCGGCTTGTCCCGGCCCACAAAGAACATCATCCGCACCTGGGGCAGCTGCCCGGCAATAGCGTCCATGCGGCTGACAAATTCCGGCCCGAATACCAGAGCCTCCACGTCCGCCAGCTCCAGGCAGTATTGGATCTCGTCGCTGGCGTACCGGAAATTCATGGGTACGGCGACGCACCCCGCCTTGAGGATTCCGAAATACACCGGCAGCCACTCCAGACAGTTCATCATGAGAATAGCAACCTTGGTCCCCCGCCGGGCGTTCCGGCTGAGGAGAAGGTTGGCGAAGCGGTTGGCCCGCCGGTCAAACTCCTGCCAGGTCAGGGCGCGGCGGTAGGGGGCGTCTGGCCTGGCATTCTCGATAAGGCTGGCCTCCCGCCAGGTGACGGCGCTGTCCCGCTCCTCCGACGGACTCAGCTCCACCAACGCCGTTTCCGCGCCGAAGAGCCGGGCGTTGCGCTCCAGAAAATCTGTGATAACCATGGAAAATGGTTCCTCCCTCTTCAGTTATACAGCATAAAAACGGCCCCCGTGGGTCCACGGAGGCAATAGGGCAGACGGTCCCGCCGCCTACTTGGGCATTCCCCGCAGCGGGCAGTCGGACAGAAAAACACGGGGCGCAAGGGCGCCCAGGCCCTGGTCCGCCAGGTAGTCCTGCAAAATCATACAGGATTGGGTGGACTCCGGCCCTATGATAATTTCAGAGATCAGCTCCTCCAGAGCCGTCCCCACCCGGCGGCACATCTCCCGCAGGTCCAGGGGATAGTATTTCTTGATCCGCTCCCTGGAGATATGGTAGCAAGGCTGGATGCCGAACGCCTCCTGCCCAAAGGGGGACACCACCAGCCGCACCTCGTCCTCCGAGGAGAAGGAGGGGTGCTTGAAGGCCACGGAACAGGCCCAGGCCTCCCGCAGCGCCTGCCGGATCTCCGGGTCCGCCTCCGACAGCGTCTCCTTGCTCTGGACCAACCGGCAGAACCGGTCCACCATGGGGTGGCCGGTCACGTCGTCCTCATAGAAGACCGTGTGCAGGGACAGCGGTCCCACCGCCATTTTCCGCAGCAGCTCCCCGCGGAAGGCGATGCACACCCCGCGGCCCCGGTTGCCGTACCGCTCCCACTGGGCGGCGTCGTCCCGGCGGAAGGAGAAGCAGGCGGCAAAGGCGGAATACTCCTTGCGCAGCTCCTGCTGGAAAAAGGCGTTCACAGCCTGGGCATGGGCGCTGTCGCCGTCCAGCCGCCGCTCGATGGCGCTGGAGAGCCGGAGCATAAAGTGCCGCATTTCCGCGGAATCGTTCATCCGCAGGACATTGTTGACCCGCAGCTGGGCGCAGCGCAGGATGCCGTCCAGGGCCTGAAAATCGGTGTAGTGGTAAAAAATGCTGTCCTCTATGGCTGTTCGCCTTCTTTCTGCCGGTCCCCCGCGCTATCAGGTCCCGTCCGCCTCCAGGTCCCGGACCAGCGGCGGAATCTGGGAGACCATATTGTCTATGTCCTCAAACATGGCGCTCTTTGTGGTACCCAGGCGGCTGGCGGAATCAATGTGCTGGACGACCTCCTGGTATTGATCCTTGATATGGCTGAAGAACTGGCGGATATCCTGGAGCTCCTGCTGGGAAACGGCAATCACACCGGAAATCTCCGACTGCACGGCTACTGCGCCTTCGGCGGCCTCCGTGATTTTGCGGAAGCTCTCGTCGGTCTGGCTGACGATGCCCACGCCCTGGCCCAGCGTCTCCTGGGACAGCAGGATGCGCTCGTTGAGCTGCCCGGCGCTGCCCTCCACGTCGTTGACGCCGGAGTTGACCTCCCCGGCCAGCACCTTGATCTCCTTTGCCAGCCGCTTCACCTGGTCGGCCACCACGGAGAAGCCCCGTCCGGCTGCGCCGGCCCGCGCCGCCTCAATGGAGGCGTTGATGGCCAGAATATTGGTCTGGTCCGCAATAGCCACGATCTTGCCCATGCACTGCTGAATCTCCTTGATAGCGGACTGCAGCTGGGCAAAGGTCTCCGCCATAGCGTCATAGGAGCTCTGCACCTGTACGGAGGTCTGCCCCAGGGCCTCCATAGCGTTCTGGGCCTCGGAGACCGAGTCGGAAATATCGGACTTGACGCAGAGGAACTGCTCCGTCGTCTCGCTGATATTGGCAAAGGATGCGTCCAGGTCCCGCAATTTGTCCTGAAAGCGGTCCGCCTCCTCCATCACGGCGGAAAAGGAGCCGCCCACCTGCCGCAGCTCCCACAGGGACGCCACTTCCTTTTGCACCAACGCCTTCTGGTACTCCTTCAGGCTCTCCGCCACATGGAGGACCGGATAGAGGCTCTTTTCCTCCTGGGCCTGCCGGGTTTTCTGCTTTTTTCCTGGAAACAGCATACCGTCGTCCTCCTTTTACTCAAATACCGCGCACGTCATGGACTGGTTGACGAAGCGGTTGTTGTAGTGCTCGCCATAGCCCACGAACCCGGCGTGGCTGCCAAGGGCCATCATATCCCGCAGGTAGTTCTGCATATAGCTATGCTGGGAAAAGAGCTTGTAGCGGAACAGGCAGTTGACGGAAAAAATAGCGGAACGGCGGGGGAAATCCCGGCAGATCTGCTGGATGGTGTCTCTGGTAACGGCTTTGAAGTCCCCCAGCTCCAGGAGGATGAGGACGTCCGAGTCGTTGACCTGGCGGTAGCAGGCCAGGGCGTTGCCGTGGACATCTTTGATAGAGATGATGCAGGTATCATCTCCGTTGAGCTTTCCAAAGGGGTTCTGGAAGGTGCGGGTGAGAATTTCCTCATCCGACACATGGAGGATGCTCTTATAGACCTGCTTGGCAGGCTTGCCGTTGAGGGAGCCGAGGATATAGTTGGCCCGGTCAGTGTCCGAGGCGATAAAGCTGTAATTGCCCAGCTGGTGGTAAATATTCTCCTTATAGGTCTTCACGCGGCCATTTTCGTTGCGCACAAGGCCGTACGCCACCGCATCCTGATAGACCTTGCCGTTGGCGGAGACCCTGCCCTCGCCGCCGGTACCGCCCACCAGGGAGATGCCCCGCTGCCGGAGGGCCGTATACATAGTGGTCAGCACGCAGGCGTCGTTTCCCGTGCAGAAGTCAATACACACGGTGTCCCGGCTGGACCCCTTGACCCGGTGCATGTCCTGCTCTAAACGGCGTATGTATTTCACCGGCGTAGCGGACACCTTTTCCAAGACATTGGCCGCCGCGTCCACGCCGTCGGTAAAGGCGATCACGCCCACGCCGTGCTCCACGACCGAAGCTTGATAGCACATTCCGATGCAGCCGATGCTGGGGACGCCGGGGTAGCGTCTCTCTAACTCCTTGACATGCTCCTCGAACTGTGATTCATTTGACAGCAGCATAATAAACTGTGGCTGATAGAGGCCCTGAAGGGCCTCCTCCAGATTTCCCCGCTGGCTCATACCATAAAATTGTTTCAATTTGCCGCCTCCCTTCAACAATACTTGCAATTTTACCATTATACTGGAAAGCGGCCGCGATGTCAACGGCAGGAAAGAATAAAAAATTCAGGTTTTAGGGGCGGATGTTCCGGCAGAAGGGCAGACTGCGCCGCAAAAACGCCGCGAACTGTCTTTTTCAGTCCACGGCATTTTCTCCTCCGTCCGGCGTTATAGAATCAGCATAAGGCCCAGGGCGATGAGCATTTCCTCGTCTTCGCCGTCCTTGAACAGAAGGATCAGGATCAGGATCAGCAGCAAATCCCCAGTGTCAATATTTTCCAGATTCAGCCGCCGGAGAATCCCTGACAGGAACCCCCCTCCCTTGGGCGGGGGTCCCTCCTGCGGCCCGCCGCCAGGGCTGTACCCATAGCGCGGTCCGCCGCCGCCATGGGAAAACGGCTGATAGCCGCCCCCTTCCGGCGGCGGACCGGGCGGCGGCGGACCGGGCGGCGGCGGACCGGGCGGCGGCGGACCGGGCGGCGGCGGACCGGGCGGCGGCGGACCAGGCGGCGGCGGACCAGGCGGCGGGCCGGGCGGCGGCGGACCGGACTGGGGCGGGTCGGGGACCGGAACGCGGCGGTACTGGCCGCCGCTGCCGCGGATATAGCGGTTATACATACGACTCCCCCAAGTCCTTGAGCAATTTTTTCCCCACATGGATCAGCCGCGCCGTCTTTACCGCCCGCTCTACCTTATCCCGCCGCTCCGGTTTGAGAAAAGGACGGAGGGCATAGAGCAGCTGCAGCCGCTCGTCGCTGCCGCCGTTCCCTGTCAGCTCCCCCACCAGGGGCAGGAGCTTTCCCAGCAGGCCGGGGTCAATCTGGCCCAGCAGGTCCCCCAGGCCCGACAGACCGCCCAGATCAGGCTCCGCCCCGCCCTCCGCCGCAGCGCCGTCCCCGTTCTCCGAACCGCCGCCCAGATTCAGGGACTGCGCCAGATTCGCTACTTGGGCCAGAGCGTCCGGATTGGATAGGATGGCATTCAGTTTTTCTTCAAATTCTCCCATGATCTGCCCTTTCCCCTGCCGGGTGGGATGTCACCTATTTTTTCTCAATCGTCCCGCTCAGCCGCTTGAGCAGCTCTGCCCCGCCGGGACTGCGGACTATATTTTGAATCAGCTGGTTGAGCTGGGATGTGTCCCCTTTGGCCGCGTCCTCTGCAATCTTCTTCAGCGACGCCTGATCCCGTCCCTGGGTGATAATCCCCGCTAAGGCCTGGGCGTCAGGAGACTTTGCTACCTGCTCCAACGTCTTTTTGTCGCTGAGCAGCTGCTGGAGCTTTCCGTTATTGGCCTTCATGCCGTACCCTCCTTTTTGCTTTGTCCTTCCAGTATATGTCGGCGGAGGAAAAAATGTGATTCCCTGGGAAAGAAATTACAGAGCGCGGGGACGGAAAAAGTTATCAAATATTTGAATAAACCTATAGACCTTTCCCGGCGGGTATGGTATAATGCGTATGCCTCCTAAAATAGAATAATATGCAAAATAGGTGTTCATGCGTCAAGTGTTTGGCAGATGGGGAGTTGCTGCCGAAACGAAAAGCTCAGTCTTACGATATGATTACCGCACCCGTTGCAGCAATATAAGATTGCATCTCGTATTGTGAAGGGCTGTTTCGTCATATGTTCTGTCACATTATGGAGGTGCATTTTTTATGAACGGGAAAAGGAGACTGCTGGAGCATGATGGACTACGACAAGATAAAAGCCGGCGTGCGGCTGATCCTGGAGGGCATCGGCGAAGATGTGAAGAGAGAGGGACTGCTGGAGACGCCGGACCGGATTGCCAGAATGTGCGGGGAAATTTACGGGGGGCTGTATGAAGACCCGGCGAAGCATTTGCAAAAACAGTTTACTGCGGCGAATGACGGCATGGTGGTTGAGACGGATATCACATTCTATTCCACCTGCGAGCACCATTTGCTTCCATTTTATGGGAAAGCGCATATCGGCTATATACCGGATGGCCGCGTGGCGGGCCTGAGCAAGCTTGCCAGAACGGTGGACGTATTTGCCAGAAGGCCGCAGATTCAGGAGAACATGACGGCGCAGATTGCCCAGGCGTTGACGGAACATTTGAAGCCCAAGGGCGTGATTGTGATGGTGGAGGCGGAGCATACCTGCATGACAATGCGGGGAATCAAAAAGCCGGGGAGCAAAACCGTGACGCTGACGGCGTTGGGCGTCTTTCAGGAGCAGATGGACCTGCAGGACCGCTTTCTGGCTATGGTAAAGTGAGAATGGAGCGGGTCAATCGAATCTGGCGGCATCCGGACTACCAGGCTTGTCTGGCGGAAATCCGCCGCTTGGAGGCGGAGCGGAAGTTCTGCCGCCACACGCCGGAGCATTTTTTAGATGTGGCGCGAATCACCTGCCTGCTGGCATTGGAACAGGGCGTGCAGGCGGACCGGGAGCAAATCTATGCGGCGGGACTTCTGCACGATATTGGCCGCCACCTGCAATATCGGCAAAAAATCCCCCACGAACAGGCGGGCGCGGCCATCGCGGAGGAAATTCTCAGAGACTGCGGCTTTGACGGACAGGAGCGCTCCAGTATACTGCGGCTGATCCTCGGCCACCGAACAAAGCCGGAGGACGGGGAGAAGACAACTCTGTCCGCGCTGTTTTACCAGGCGGACAAGCTGTCCAGAAATTGTTTTTCCTGTCCGGTACAGGACGAGTGCAATTGGCCGGAAGAAAAGAAAAACCGTGAAATTACCTGTTAAGGCACAGGAAAGGATATATTATGAAAATTGGGAACCGGGAATTTGATACGGCCCGCCACACTTATATTATGGGCATCCTGAATGTGACGCCCGATTCTTTTTCAGACGGCGGCAGATGGAACACAAAGGACGCCGCGCTGTCCCACGCGCTGGAGATGGCCGAGGATGGGGCGGACATCCTGGATATCGGCGGAGAGTCTACCAGACCAGGCCACCGGCAGATTTCGGAGCAGGAGGAAATGGAACGGATTGCGCCGGTCATCGAGCTGGTAAAAAGGGAGACCGGACTGCCTGTTTCAGTCGATACATACAAGGCAAACGTTGCGGCGGCGGCTATACAGGCCGGCGCGGATTTGGTCAACGATATCTGGGGCCTGAAGTACGACGCCGGGATGGCGGGGCTGATTGCCCGCACACAGACGGCGTGCTGTCTGATGCACAACAAAGCCAAGGCGGAGTATACGAATTTTTACGAGGATATGCTGCGCGAGACGGCGGAGTGCGTGAAATTGGCGGAGGCGGCTGGAATTGCACGTGATAAAATTATTCTGGACCCTGGAATCGGGTTTGGAAAAACGTATGAAATGAATCTGGAGACGATGCGCTTTATGGAGAGATTTCAACAGCTCCACTACCCGCTCCTTTTGGGTACCTCCAGGAAATCTGTGATTGGCATGGCGCTTGACCTTCCGGCGGACCAGCGGGAGGAGGGGACGCTTGTTACCACGGTGATGGCGGTTATGAAGGGATTCTCGTTTGTGCGCGTTCACGACGTAAAGGCCAACCGGCGGGCCATTCAGATGGCAGAGGCCATTCTGTCCGCCGGAACAGAGAAAAAATAAGAGGTTGGACGCTATGGATCAAATACAGATTAAAAATCTGGAAGTATTTGCAAAACACGGCGTATTTCCGGAAGAAAATGTACTGGGACAGAAATTCGTCATCTCAGCCGCGCTGTATACCGCAACCAGAGAGGCCGGAAAGACAGATGATTTGACAAAATCTATCCACTATGGAGAAATCAGCCATTGGATCAAACGGTTTCTTGAGGAGCACACCTACCAGCTGTTGGAAACGGCGGCGGAACGTCTGGCAGAAGAGCTGCTGTTGCAGACAGAGCGTCTGGAGCGGGTGCGTTTGCAGCTGCAAAAGCCCTGGGCGCCCATTGGACTGCACCTGGAAGCAGTTTCTGTGGAGATTGAGCGGGGGTGGCATACGGCCTATATTGCGCTGGGGTCCAATATGGGGGACAAAAAAGGGTATCTGGAAATGGGCGTGGAGGGTCTGCGCCATACGCGAGGGTGCCGGGTAGAAGCAGTTTCGGACTTCCTGGTGACAGAACCCTACGGTCTGGTGGAACAGGACAAGTTTCTCAATGGCGCAATGAAAATCCGGACGCTGCTGACGCCCCACGAATTGCTGGACCGCTTGAATGAAATCGAGCAGACGGCAAATCGGGAGCGCATCGTGCGCTGGGGTCCCCGGACGCTGGATCTGGATATTTTGCTGTATGACGACTGGATTCTGGATGATGAGCGGCTGCATATCCCCCATATCGAGATGTACAAACGGGAATTCGTGCTGGAACCGCTGTGCCAGATTGCCCCCTATGTGCGGCACCCGGTTTGGAACCGTACGGCGTTGGAGCTTTTGGAGGAATTGAAACGGCTGCGCTGAAGGTGCGCGGCAGACTGATAAAGCCCTTTGGACAATCTGGAATCCAGAGAGTCCAAAGGGCCTTATATTATAGGAATTTAAGCATTGACAGGTCTTTTGTTTTCGTAATTTACAAACCGGTAGCGGAACACGCCGTCTGTCTCCAACTTTCCGGCATCCGCGACCATCCACTCCGGATCGCCTGCGATTGGTGGAAAACAGGCGTCATAGGGCGGGTCCGCATCCACAAAAGTAAGATAGCAGCGGCTGCAATAGGGCAGAAACGCCGCATAAATTTCGCCGCCCCCGCAAATCCAGATATTTTCAGTGTCCACATCCGCCGTCAAAGCAAACGCATCCTCTATGGAACGAGCCGTTTCTACACACTCCCGGACAAAATCGGGACTGCGGGAAAGAACTATATGCCGCCTGCCTGGGAGCGGTTTTCCTCCGGGCAGGGACGCAAACGTTTTTCGGCCCATAACCAGGACGCCGCCGGCAGTCAGCGTCCGAAACCGCTCTAAATCAGGCGAAATATGGAAAAGCAGTTGATTTTGATAACCGATCCCCCAGGAATTGCTGACAGCTGCAATTGCATTCATAACGTTGCCCCGGTATTTCCAGGTTATTCCTCTTCTCCGTGGTCATGCTCGTGGATGCAGCCGCAGGACTCGCACTGGTCGCACGGTACGCCCTTGCGCTTGTAGTAATCCGCCAGCGCAGCCTTCACAGCCTGTTCCGCCAGGACGGAGCAGTGGATTTTGACCGCCGGCAGGCCGTCCAGGGCCTCTACAACCGCCTTGTTGGTCAGGGTCAACGCCTCGGCAACAGGCTTGCCTTTAATCATATCCGTAGCGATAGAGCTGGTGGCGATGGCGGAGGCGCAGCCGAAGGTCTGGAACTTGACGTCCTCAATAATCTCGTCCTCGCTGATTTTCAGATACATCCGCATGATATCGCCGCACTTGGCGTTGCCCACCTCGCCGATGCCGTCGGCGTCCTCAAGGGTACCCACGTTGTGGGGATGGGCGAAATGCTCCATCACTTTTTCGCTGTATTCCATTGCCATAATTGAACGACTTCCTTCCTTAGAATCTTATTTTTTATTGATATGGATCGTCCATATGCTCCAGCATATGCATCCACACAGGACTCATCTGCCGCAGGGTGCGGACCACTTCCGGGACCTGCTCCAGGATATAGTCCACCTCCTCCATGGTATTATACTCGCACAGGCTCAGGCGCAGGGAGCCGTGGGCCACCTCGTGGGGCATCCCCAGGGCCAGCAGCACATGGCTGGGGTCCAGGGAGCCGCTGGTGCAGGCGCTGCCGGAGCTGGCGCAGATGCCCGCCAAATCCAGCCGCAGCAGCAGGCTCTCCCCCTCGATGCCCTCAAAGCAGAAGCTGACAATACCTGGAGCCTTGCGGTCCGGGTCGCCGTTGCAGCGGGAGTAGGGGATCTGGCTCAGACCCGCAATCAGCCGGTCCCGCATGGCGGTGACTTTCTCCATGTTCTCCTGGAGATGGGCGCAGCTCTCCTCCAGGGCGGCGGCCATGGCCAGAATGCTGGGGATCGCCTCCGTACCGCCCCGGCGGCCCCGCTCCTGTGCGCCGCCCTCAATGAAGTTTTTCAGCTTGATGGACTTCTTGCAGTACAGTGCGCCCACGCCCTTGGGCGCGTGGAACTTATGGCCGGAGAGGGACAGCATGTCAATGTTGTCCGCCTCCACGTCCACCGGCACGTGGCCCACAGCCTGCACCGCGTCGGTATGGAACAGAATGCCCTTCTCCCGGCACAGCGCGCCGATTTCCCGCACCGGCTGGAGGGTGCCGATCTCATTGTTGCAGAACATAACCGTCACCAGGCAGGTGTCCGGACGGATAGCCGCGGCCAGCTCCTCCAGGCGCACAAGGCCGTTTTCGTGAACCGGCAGATAGGTGACGTCGAACCCCTGCTTCTCCAGCTTGGCCAGGGTATGGAGGACGGCGTGGTGCTCAATGGCGTCGGAGATGATGTGCTTTTTTCCCGCCTCAGCCCCCATGCGGGCGCCCTCCAGGATTGCCCAGTTGTCGGCCTCGGTGCCGCAGCCGGTGAAGTAGATTTCCTTTGGACTGGCGTTCAGGCAGCGGGCCACCGTCTCCCGCGCTCCAATGAGGGCCATATTGGCTTCCCGGCCCTTCTGGTGGAGGCTGCTGGGGTTGCCGTACAGCTCCTGCATAGCGGGGAGCATGGTGCCGGCAGCAGCCTTGCTCATAGCGGTAGTTGCCGCGTTGTCAGCATAGACGAACATTTGAAACCTTCTTTCTGAGCCGGGTATAGCCCGGCGGTGTTTTCTGAATTCCCTATAGTAAAATAGGATTTACCGTTGTGCCGTTATCATACGGCAGACTGAGAAAAATGTCAATAGTTTTTCAGCAGGAACCCCGTTTTTTTATCTGTTCCGAATGCCGGGCGTCAATCCGCCGCTGTTTATCCACCAGGTCCGCCAGGGTCACGTGGTCCACCACGTTGCTGATGGCCTGGTCCACCTGGGCCCACAGGCTCAGCGTCACGCACTCCTTGCACCGGGCGCACTGGTTCACCGCGTCGTCCAGACAGGACACCGGCGCGATACTGCCCTCTACAGTCCGCAGAATCAGCCCCACCGTGTAATCCTCCGGGTCCCTGGTCAGGTGGTACCCGCCCTTTGCGCCCCGCACGCTGCACACCAGGCCGCTGCGCACCAGCACGGGAATGATCTGCTCCAGATACTTCTCGCTGATATCCTGGTCCTCCGCCACAGCCTTCACGGACAGATTGCTGCCCGGTTCCTCCAGGGCCAGAGCCAGCATCAGGCGCAGGGCGTAGCGGCTCTTTGCTGAGATTTTCATTCTTCCACCCCCGGTCTTTAATTCCTATCTTACTATAGGAATTCCTCCTTGTCAAGCAGGTTTTTCAGCCGCGGCCCCGTATATCCAGAAAATAATGCTTGCGTTCAGCAAAATATTTGATATAATACTCTGTTGTATCAACAGGCAGGAGGTCTTCCCATGCTCTTGGCAATTGACATTGGCAATTCCAACATCTCCATCGGCGTCTTTGAACAGGACGCCCTGGCGTTCAAGGCCAAAATTTCCGCCCAGACGGAGCGCAGCGCGGACGAATACGCCGCCCTCCTATATGACCTCCTCCGCCTCCACGGGATTGCGCAGCGGAGCATTACTGCCTGTATCCTCTCCTCCGTGGTCCCCACCCTCACGGGCCTGGTGGAGACAGCGGCCCGGACGGTAGCTGCCGTCCCCATTCTGCGGGTCGGCCCCGGCATCCGGACAGGCTTCCGTATCCGTATTGACGATCCCTCCCAGCTGGGCGGGGACCTGGTGGCCGACACCCTGGCTGTGCTCGCCGAATACGGCCCCCCCGCCGTCCTCATCGACGCCGGCACCGTCACCACCATTGCGGCCATCGACAGCCAGCGCACCTACCTGGGCGGCTGCATCCTCCCCGGACTGCGGCGCAGCGCGGGACTCCTCCAGGAGACTGCCGCCCTCCTGCCGCCCATTGACCTGGCCGGACAGGAGAACGCCTGCCTGGGCCGCAACAGCGCCGACGCCATGCGCTACGGCCTGCTGCTGGGCAGCGCCATGATGGTGGACGGCTTTATTGAGCGGTACCAAGCCCTTCCCGGTATGGCGGGAGCGAAATGCATTGCCACCGGCGGCTCAGCCCAGCTGGTCACGGCCCACTGCCGCCACGCCATCCGGCAGGACCCGGACCTCACCTTAAAAGGACTGCGGTACCTGTACGAGAGCAGCTGCGCAAGAAATCAGTAACAGGTAATAACGGCGCAGGCCGTTGTTATATACATTATTTTGTGCGCCGTACTCCGCCGGAGACGGCAGCACGGGGTGAAAAATCCCCAAAGGAGAACAGAGTTATGAACAACAGCGCGAAAGTCCACCAGATCACACGTCTGGCGATACTGGTGGCAATCATCTTCCTCCTGGCCTTTACCCCCCTGGGCTATCTGGCGATCGGACCCATTGCGGCGACGACCATCCAGATGCCGGTCATCGTGGGCGCAGTCCTGATGGGTCCCGCCAGCGGCGCGGTTCTGGGCTTTTTCTTCGGCCTGAGCGCCGTGGTCAAGGTGCTGACCATGCCCGGCGCGGACGCCTTTGCCTCCCTTGCCATGACCCACTCCCCCCTGGCTTACCTTACCGTCTGTATGGGAGCGCGGATTGCAATGGGCGCATTGACCGGTCTGCTGGCCAGCGGCTTGAAGAAACTCCCCGTGCTGAACGGCAGGGGCAGTATCGCTGGCTACGGTATCGCCGGTTTTGTCGGTTCCGCCCTGAACACGGTCTTCTATCTGGGGATGCTCTGGGGCCTGTGCGCAGAGGTCATCTCCTCCTTCTACGGCGTCGATTTGAGCGGCGTGGGCGCGCTGGTGATGGGGACGGCCTATGCCGCCGGCATCCCGGAAGCCATCGTCTCCTGCATCGTGGTGGGCGCAGTCTGCAAGGCTGTGGAGAAGAGTCCCGTCCTGTTTAAGCGGCAGCCCGCGTAACCCGCATACAACGAATCAAATAGTAAAACGGACGGAGCCGCAAGGGCGCCGTCCGTTTTGTTTTGGCCCGGTCAGCAGACCTCCCCGGCGCACGCCGCGTACGCCTCCCGCGCCCGGCGCAGGAATGTGTCCCTGGACATGCCCAGGTCCCGTGCGGCCACCGTGGCGGAAATAAACCCTTCCGCCCACAGCTCTGCCATATAGGCGAAATCCTCCGGCAAGTCCACCCGTCTGCGGCCAAAGCGCACGCCCCGCGCCAAGGCCGCGGCGATGCCCTCCGCCTGCCGCTGCCGGATGCTCTCCCGCTCCTTCTGGGCCACATAGCTGAGGATTTGCAGCACAATGTCCGCAATCAGGATGCCCGTCAGGTCCCGGCCCGCACGGGTGTCCAGCAGCGGCATATCCAGCACGACAATCGCCGCCTCCAGCTCTTTGGTAATATGCCGCCACTGTTCCAAAATATCCGCATAGTTCCGTCCCAGCCGGTCGATGCTCTGTACCACCAGCACATCCTCCGGCTGCAGAGCTTCCACAAGCCCCAGATAGAGGGGTCTGTCGAAATCCTTGCCGGATTGCTTTTCCACAATGATGTTTTCCTCCAACACGCCGAACTCCCGCAAAGCGGTCAGCTGCCGCGCCTCGTTCTGCACATGGGTGGATACCCGTGCGTAGCCGTACATATTGCCTGTCATGCCTTGGCCCTCCTTATAGTAAAGTATCCTTCTACTTTACCAAAAATTGGCGCTTTTGGCATGTGCTCCCAGTGTCCAATTTCTATAAAATTATGTCGCATTCCACATTTTGCGGCTAATTATACCGGTTTTGGGCCTCCTGCACCCCGCGGGCAATGAGACAGAGGGCCGCGTCCACAGCCCGGCCCACGGCCTCGTCCACCACTTTCTGCTCCGATGGGGAAAATTTCCCGATCACCCAGTCGATCATATCATGCTCCGGCGCGCCCACCCCCACGCGGATTCTGGGGAACTGATCTGTCCCCAGGTGGGCAATGATGTTTTTCAGACCGTTGTGGCCCCCGGCGCTCCCCCCGGAACGGATGCGCAGCTTCCCCAGGGGCAGCGCCACGTCGTCGGAGATCACCAGTACGCGGTCCTGGGGGATTTTATAGAACCCTCCCGCCAGCTTCACCGCCTCGCCGCTCAGATTCATATACGTCTGCGGCTTGATGACCAGCACCCGCTGTCCGCCTGTGCGGATCTCTCCGGCCAGGGCGCGGTAACGGAGCTTGTTGATCTTCACACCCTCCCGCCGGGCCAGCTCGTCCGCCGCCATAAAGCCGATATTATGCCGCGTTCCCTCGTATTCCCTGCCCGGATTTCCCAGGCAGGCCAGCAGCCAGTCCATTTTGCTACCGCCTCCATTTCTTCATTAAAAAAGTACCCGGTTGGGTACTTTTTTAAGCGTTAAATCCAGAGCTTTGATACGGAAATTTCCTGGTAAATCCGTTCAATGGCCTCCGCAAACATAGGCGCCACGGTGAGATACCGGATTTTTTCGCTCAGCGCGGGGTCGATGGGGGCGATGGTGTCCAGGAAGGCCAGCTCTGTAATGGGGCTGGCGTTGATCCGTTCAATGGCCGGGCCGGACAGGACGCCGTGGGACGCGCAGGCATACACGCTCTTTGCGCCGCCCACCTCCACAATGGCCTTCGCCGCGTTGCACAGACTTCCGGCAGTGTCCACCATGTCGTCAAAGAGGATGCAGTCCTTGCCCTCCACGTCGCCGATGATGTTCATGACCTCGCACTGGTTGGCCTTCTGCCGCCGCTTGTCCACAATCGCCATATTCATATGCAGCTTCTGGGCAAAGGACCGCGCCCGCGATACGCTGCCCACGTCCGGGGAGACCACCATCATATCCTCGCATTTTTCCCCAAACTTCTTGGCATAATAGTCCACAAAAACAGGATTGCCATAGAGATTATCCACCGGAATGTCAAAAAAGCCCTGAATCTGCGCCGCATGGAGGTCCAGGGTCAGCACCCGGTCCGCACCGGCGGCCACCAGCATGTTGGCCACCAGCTTGGCGGAGATAGGGTCTCTGGCTTTGGCCTTGCGGTCCTGCCGCGCGTAGCCGAAATAGGGGACCACCGCCGTCACCCGGCCCGCCGACGCCCGCTTCATGGCGTCGATCATCACCAGCAGTTCCATCAGGTTGTCGTTGACCGGACGGCTGGTGGACTGCACCAGAAACACGTCCGATCCCCGTACGGACTCATAAATGGAGGCGCACACTTCGCCGTCGGCAAAATGGCCAATCTCCGCGCTTCCCAGCTGAATGCCGATGAGCTTGCAGATGCTCTTGGCCAGACCCACGTTGGCGTTGCCGCTGAACACCTTCATGTCTTTTCCGTGAGATATCATTTCCAACACCCTCTTTTCGTTGTAATAATGAATGTTTCGTTCTGTTGGACGGCGCGTCCGCCGTCCCGCATTGCGGAGGGAAAAGATGGCACCCTGCTTTTTATTTCTTTTTCTGCATGTCCCTGCGCTTTTTCGCCCATCCGGGCTTGTTCTCCTGCCGCACCCGGCCAATGGCCAGGGCGTCCGGCTCCACGTCCCCTGTCACGGTGGTCCCGGCGGCGATATAGGCGCCGCCGCCCACGCGCACCGGCGGGATCAGGTTGGTGTTGCAGCCGATGAACACGTTGTCCCCCACCACCGTGCGGTGCTTGCGGAAGCCGTCGTAGTTGGACGTAATGGTGCCGCAGCCGAAGTTGACGCCTGCGCCGATATCCGCGTCCCCCACGTATGTCAGATGGCTCATCTTCGTACCCGGACCGAAAGAGGCGTTTTTGATCTCCACGTACGCCCCCACCTTGCAGCCGTCGGAAACCTGGCACTGGGGCCGGATATGGGCGTACGGCCCCACGTGGACATCCTTCCCCAGCACGCTCTGGTACACCTGGGAGGCGTTGACCACGCTGCCGTCCCCCACCACGGTGTCGATGAGCATGGCGTTGGGGCCGATCTCGCATCCGTCTCCAATCACCGTATGGCCCCGCAGGATGGTCCCCGGCAGAATCATGGTCCCGGCCCCGATGGTCACACGCGGGTCTATATAGGTACTGTCGGGGTCCAGGACATTGACCCCTGTGTTCTGATGGTAGGCGGCAATGTCCTCCTTCACCGCCTGCTGCAGCCGGATCAGCTCCGGCACCGTGCGGAACGAGAGCATCATGCTGCCCACCGGCAGCATTGCCTCATGGACCTCCTCGATCCAGCAGCCCTTGGCAAACTCGCCCACATCCCGCCGGTAGGCGTCCTCCGTTCCCACCGCGCAGGCCGCGTCCTCCGGGAAGCAGGCCGCCGCCTCGTCGTGGTACTCCGGATCGCAGACAACATAAAACCGCTTGATGCCCTTTTCCGTCCATGCCCGCATACACCATTCCAATACCGGGCAAAATAACGCATCCTGCAGCATCAGCGGCTTTCCGTTGTAGGTCACAGCGGAATCCTCGGTCAGAAACACCACGATACACTTCTTATCCAACAAACTGTCTCCCCCTTCCTGTCTGAATTCCCCTCCATTATAACAGAAGCGGCGGTTTATGCAAGGGGAATTTTTCAAAAAACGTCGCTTTCTCCCGCTTTTTTCGCAGGATGGGTTTTGGGGGTGTCTTTGCAGGGGAGTTATTTGAGCGCATTTTGTACTCCAATGGAAGAACAGCGGGCTGACAGGGCCGTAAGAAGGGGTCAGAACGGAAAATTTACAAAAATATTGGAAGAAATTATGCGATTATGCTTGAATTTACCAGAGTTTTGTTTTACAATATTACTGCTATAGTTTTATCAAACCGGCCCGCCGGGCCAAATGCGGAGGTGTGAGAGAAAAGGCTATGTTGAACGTTGTGCTTGTGGAACCGGAGATCCCGCCCAACTGCGGCAATATCGCCAGGACCTGCGCCGCCACCGGCAGCAGGCTGCATCTGGTGGAGCCGCTGGGCTTCGACGTGTCCGACAAAGCCGTCAAACGGGCCGGGCTGGATTACTGGCATCTGGTGGAGGTGGCCGTCTATTCCAGCCTGGACGATCTGTTCCGGCGCAGGCCGGAGGCAGCGGGGGAACTGTGGCTGGCCACCACCAAAGCCCCCATGGACTACAGCCAGGCGCGGTTTTCCCCCGACAGCTGGCTGTTTTTCGGCAAGGAGACAAAGGGCCTGCCCCTGGATTTCCGGGAGCGGTTCCGGGACCGGTGCATCCGCCTTCCCATGGTCAGTCAGGCCCGCAGCCTCAACCTTGCCAACAGCGCCGCCGTCCTGATCTACGAGGCCCTGCGGCAAAACGGATTCCCAGGTCTGCTGGGAACCGGGGAAATGCGGGGCGGCGGGGTATAACCGGACGGCATTGTGCTTACATTATAATTAAGTATCCAATTCAAATCATTTTGAAAGGAGTTTTTTAGAAGAACATGAACTACAACAAGAAGACTGTCAAAGACATTGATGTGAAGGGAAAGAAGGTCCTGCTCCGCTGCGACTTCAACGTGCCCCAGGACAAGGCGACAGGCGCGATCACCGACGACAAGCGCATCCGCGCCGCCCTGCCCACCATCCAGTATCTGCTGGAGCAGGGCGCGGCAGTGATTGCCTGCTCCCACCTGGGCAAGCCCAAGAACGGCCCCGAAGAGAAGTTCAGCCTGGCCCCTGTGGCGAAGCGTCTGAGCGAGCTGCTGGACGGCAAAGAGGTGGTCATGGCCGCCGATGTGGTGGGCGAGGACGCCAAGGCCAAGGCCGCCGCCCTCCAGCCCGGCCAGATTCTGCTGCTGGAAAACACCCGCTTTGAGAAGGGTGAGACGAAAAACGACCCGGAGCTGGCCAAGGCCATGGCCTCCATGGCGGAGGTCTATGTGTCCGACGCCTTCGGCGCAGTCCACCGCGCCCATGCGTCCACCGCAGGCGTGGCCGCCTATCTGCCCGCCGTGTCCGGCTTCCTCATTGAGAAGGAGCTGGAGATCATGGGCGGCGCGCTGGCCAACCCCAAACGCCCCCTGGTGGCGATTCTGGGCGGCAGCAAGGTTTCCTCCAAGATCGGCGTCATCAACCACCTGCTGGACATCGCCAACGTCATCATCATCGGCGGCGGCATGGCCTACACCTTTGCCAAGGCCCAGGGCGGCAGCGTGGGTACCAGCCTGCTGGAGAGCGACTGGCTGGACTACTGCAACGACATGATCGCCAAGGCCAAGGAGAAGGGCGTGAAGCTGCTTCTGCCTGTGGATACCCTGTGCGCCAAGGAGTTCTCCGCCGATGCGGAGCCTGAGCTCCATGACACCATGAGCATCCCCGACGGCATGATGGGCATGGACATCGGCCCGAAGACCGTGGAGGAGTACACCGCGGCGGTGAAGGACGCAGGCACCGTGATCTGGAACGGCCCCATGGGCGTGTTCGAATTTGCCAAGTTCGCCGAGGGTACCCGCGCCATTGCCAAGGCCCTGGCGGATACCGGCGCGATCACCATCATCGGCGGCGGCGACAGCGCGGCGGCTGTGGCCCAGATGGGTTTTGCCGGCAAGATGACCCATATCTCCACCGGCGGCGGCGCTTCTCTGGAGTTCCTGGAGGGGAAGGAGCTGCCCGGCGTAGCCTGCCTGCTGGATCAATGAACTGAATAAATTAAGCTGTTTAGGGCCGTTCCGGCGGGCGTCCCCCGCCGGACCCCTTACTTAAATAATTTATTAAAAACAGGAGAAAACCGTTATGAACCGTAGATATCGTAAGACAATCATTGCTGGAAACTGGAAGATGAACAAGACCGCCACCGAGACCAAAAAGTTCGCTGAGGATCTGAAGGCGATTCTGCCAAAGGCCAAGTGGTGCGAGGTCGTGGTCTGCGTACCTTTTGTGAACATCCCCGCCGCACTGAAGGCGTTCAAGGATATGCGCGTAGCCGTGGGCGCGGAGAACCTGTATTTTGAGCCCAGCGGAGCCTATACAGGAGAGGTGTCCGCCGACATGCTGAAGGACCTGGGCGTGAAATATGTCATCATCGGCCACAGCGAACGCCGCCAGTATTTCGGCGAGACCGATATCACCGTCAATAAGAAGGTCCACGCCGCCCTGGAGGCGGGCCTCCATCCCATCATCTGCGTGGGCGAGAGCCTGGAGCAGCGGGAGATGGGCGTGACCATGGAGCTGATTGCCCTGCAGGTCCGCTCCGCCCTGTCCAACGTCCCCGCGGAGAAGGTCCGCAAGTGCATCATCGCCTACGAGCCCATCTGGGCCATCGGCACAGGCCGCACCGCTACGGCGGAACAGGCGGCGGAGGTCTGCACGGCTATCCGCGCCTCCATCCGCAACCTGTACGGCGCACGGGTGGCCCGCTCCGTCACCATCCAGTACGGCGGGTCCATGAACCCCAAGAACGCCGCTGAGCTGCTGGCCCAGCCGGACGTGGACGGCGGCCTCATCGGCGGCGCCGCCCTGAAGCCGGATCAATTTGTAGATATCATCAACGCCGCCAATCAGGAGTAATCCGCTCCGTTCTGGCACAGTACCCGCGACCGGCGGGTACTGTGCTTTGAAGAAGAAAACTCTGCTCTTCAGCAGAAATCGAGGTAAGCTATGAACAAAACACCAACCACTTTAATCATTATGGACGGCTTTGGCCTCCGCAGCAGCACCGAGGGCAACGCCGTGGTTCACGCCAAGACGCCCGTTCTGGATCAGCTCTTTGCCCAGTGCGCCCACACCACCCTCTCCGCCTCCGGCCTGGACGTGGGCCTCCCCGACGGACAGATGGGCAACAGCGAGGTGGGCCACACCAACATCGGCGGAGGCCGGGTGGTCTTCCAGGACCTGCCCCGGATCAGCCGCTCCATTGAGGACGGCAGCTTTTTCCAGAACCCCGCCTACTGCGCCGCCATGGACGCCTGCAAGGCAAATGGCAGCAGCCTGCACCTGTACGGCCTGCTCTCCGACGGCGGCGTCCACTCCCACAACACCCACCTCTGGGCCCTGCTGAAAATGGCCAAGGAGCGGGGGCTGGAGCGGGTGTATATCCACGCATTTCTGGATGGCCGGGACGTGTCCCCCACCAGCGGCAAGGGCTTTGTCGCGGAGACCGTGGAGAAGTGCAGGGAGATCGGCATCGGCAAGATTGCCACCGTCATGGGCCGCTATTACGCCATGGACCGCGACAAACGCTGGGAGCGGGTGGAGCAGGCGTATGACGCCATGGTCTACGGCCAGGGCAACCAGGAGCGGGACCCTGTGGAGGCGGTGGCCAAGTCCTACGCGCGGGGCGTGACCGACGAGTTTGTGGAGCCTGTGGTCTGCGACAGCGAGGGCGTCATCTCGGACAATGACAGCATCATTTTCTTCAACTTCCGCCCCGACCGGGCGAGAGAGATCACCCGCGTCTTTGTGGACCCGGACTTCGACGGCTTCAAGCGGGAATTCTTCCCCTTGACCTATGTCTGCACCACGGAGTACGACGCCACCATGCCCAACGTACAGGTGGCCTATCCCCGGAACCTGGTGGAGAACGGCCTGGGCGAGTATCTGAGCAAGATGGGCATGACCCAGCTGCGGATTGCCGAGACGGAGAAGTACGCCCATGTGACATTCTTCTTCAACGGCGGTTCGGAGGCTGTGTTCCCCGGCGAGGACCGGGTGCTGGTGCCGTCCCCGAAGGTGGCTACCTATGACCTGCAGCCGGAGATGAGCGCGGTAGAGGTCACGAACCAGTGCGTGGAACGGATTGAATCCGGCGCGTACGACGTCATTATCCTCAACTTCGCCAACTGCGACATGGTGGGCCACACCGGCATCTATGACGCTGCCGTGAAGGCGGTGGAGACCGTGGACGCCTGCGTGGGCCGCGTGGTGGACGCCACACGGGCCATGGGCGGCATTGCCATGGTCACGGCGGACCACGGCAACGCGGAGGAGATGCGCAAGGAGGACGGTTCCCCGATGACCGCCCACACGACGAATCTGGTGCCGTTTATCCTGGTGGGCGCAGACGCGAAGCTGCACCCCGGACGGCTGGCGGATATCTCCCCCACGATTCTGGATATTATGGGGCTGGAATGCCCGCCGGAAATGGATGGAAAGAGCTTGATCGATTAAAGCAGACAGACACCCCCGCAGCGGAGTTTTTCGTGCTCCGCTGCGGGGGTGTTTTCAAGTAATCTGCTTTTTCACCTTCTCCGGCATCTCCCGGCCCTCTGACGCCAAACGCAGATCCTCCACCAGCGTCAGCGCAGTCTCCAGCGCCGGCTCCTTCCCTGTCAGGGCCAGCGTCAGCGCAGGCACATCCCCCGCCGCCAGTTTCAGCCGCTGGCGATACTTGGGGCTGGAGCAGATCGCCGCCAGGGCCTCCGGCTTAAAGTCCGCAATCACCATCCGCAGGCTGTTCCCACGCTGCACAATCTCCGACACCCCCGCCCGCACGGCGTTGGCCCGCAGCAGCGCCACGTCCAGCAGGGCGTATACCGGCTTGGGCGGCTCGCCGTACCGGTCCAGCAGCTCGTCCAGCAGGTCTGCGGCGTCCGCCTCCGTGCGGATGGCGGCAATGCGGCGGTACAGGTCCATCCG
The DNA here is from genome assembly GCA_022800665.1 of Oscillospiraceae bacterium. Lineage (GTDB taxonomy): Bacteria > Bacillota > Clostridia > Oscillospirales > Oscillospiraceae > Pelethomonas. The sequence continues at coordinate 8,844 of JAAWQS010000016.1, read as the reverse complement.
CTGCTCGTTGGAGGATACATAGCGGTCCGGGATGTTGGCGGAGATGGTCAGGTCAGCGGAACACTCCGTAGACACCGCTTTCTTTTTCCCCTGCTCCTCCAGCACCGCGTCCTCCAGCAATTGCAGGTACATATCGTACCCCACCGTCATCATATACCCCGACTGCTCCGCCCCCAGCAGATTCCCCGCGCCACGGATTTCCAGGTCCCGCATGGCAATTTTGAACCCGGACCCGAACTCCACATACTCCCGTATGGCGGTCAGCCGCTTGGAGGCAATCTCCGAGAGAATCTTCCCCGGACGGTAGGTCATATAGGCGTAGGCCCGGCGGGCGCTGCGGCCTATACGTCCCCGAATCTGGTGGAGCTGGGCCAACCCCATCCGGTCCGCATCCTCGATAATCAGCGTGTTCACGTTGGCGATGTCAATGCCGGTTTCAATGATGGTGGTGCAGACCAGCACCTGGGCCTCCCCCTCCACCATCTGCTGCATCACTGAGCTGAGCTCCTTCTCGTTCATCCGCCCGTGGGCCACCACCACCTTTGCCTCCGGCCCTGTCAGCTCCTTGACACGGGCGGCGGTGGAGTCGATGGACTCCACCCGGTTGTGGAGGTAGTACACCTGTCCCCCCCGGTCAATCTCCCGGCGCATGGCGTCGGCCAGCATCCCCCAGTCGTGCTCTACCACGTAGGTCTGTACCGGCTGGCGGTTCTGGGGCGGCTCTTCCAGTGTGGACATGTCCCGGATGCCGGACAGGGCCATGTTCAGCGTCCGGGGAATGGGGGTGGCGGTAAGGGTGAGCACGTCCACCTGCCTGCTCATCTCCTTCAGCTTCTCCTTGTGGCTCACCCCGAACCGCTGCTCCTCGTCGATGATCAGAAGCCCCAGGTCCTTGAAGGTGATCCCCTTCTGCAGCAGCCGGTGGGTGCCGATGAGCACGTCAATTTTCCCGCCCGCCAGCTCCGAGAGGATGGTCCGGCTCTGCCCTGGGGTCTGGAAGCGGCTGAGTACCCGAATCTCCACCGGGAAGCCCCGGAACCGGCTGGTGGCTGTGGCAAAGTGCTGCTGGGCCAGGACGGTGGTAGGGACCAGAATGGCGGCCTGCTTGCCGTCCAGCACGCATTTCATCACCGCCCGCAGGGCCACCTCCGTTTTCCCGTATCCCACGTCGCCGCACAGCAGCCGGTCCATGGGGATGGGCCGCTCCATGTCCTTTTTAATCTCGCTGATACACCGCAGCTGGTCGTCCGTCTCCACGTAGTCGAAGGACTCCTCAAACTCCCTCTGCCAGGGGGAGTCCGGGGAGAAGGCGAAGCCGGGCTGGCGCTGACGCTGGGCGTACAGGGCGATGAGGCCCTTGGCCAAATCCTTTACCGCGGCCTTTGCCTTGCTGCGCTGCTTGGACCAGTCCGAGCCGCCCAGCTTGTTCAGCCGCGCGGCACGGACCTCGCCGTCCTCCCCCAGACCGCCGCCGCCGATGTATTTGCTCACCAGGTCCAGCTGGGTGGCGGGGACATAGAGGCTGTCGCCGCCGGCGTAGACGATCTTGATATAGTCCTTTTCCACGCCGTCCACCGGCATTTTCCGGATGCCCTCAAACCGTCCGATGCCGTGGTGGACGTGGACCACCAGGTCGCCGGGGGTCAGGTCGGTGTAGCTGAGGAGCTTCTGCCGGTTGTCCTTTTTCTCACCCTTCACCGTCCGGCCCGGACGGCCCGCCGGCTTGGCGGTCAGCTGGCCCTCTGTCAGAATAGCCAGGTTCAGCTGGGGGTACTCCGCCCCGGCGGAGAGCGCGCCCACCGCTATGCGGATCTCGCCGCCCCGCGGCATAGACCGGCAGTCAAAATCCAACGCTGCCGGAATCTCACGGTCCCGCAGCATCCGCTGCATACTCTTGGCACGAGCCGCACTGCCGCACAGCAGCAGCACGGAGGAGTCCCCGTCCAGATAGCGCCGCAGGTCCCCGGCGGCGGTGTCTACGCTGCCGCCGTACGCGCTCAGCTGCTTGGCGGTGATGGACAGCAGAGTCCTGGGGGGCAGGGGATAGCGGGAGGTGGGCAGGGCCTCCATCATACACACGGGGAACCGCTCCAGCTCCTCTGTCCACTCGCTCTGGCTCAGCAGCAACGCCGTCAGATTGCCGTCCCTCTCTCCTGCGGCCAGCAGGGATTCCGTGTCCTCACGGGCCTGCCACAGAACGCTCTTCACCCGCTCCCCCACCCGGCCTGTCTCGCTGATGCACAGCAGGGCGTTGGCAGGCAGGTACCGGAAAACAGAGGCGGGCTTTGTCCCCGGCAGCAGCTCCATGGCGGGCAGCAGCAACGCTTCGTCCAGATTCCTGGTCCGCCGCTGGGTGGTGGTGTCGAAGGCGCCCAGGGAGTCGATCTCGTCGTCAAAGAACTCGCAGCGCACCGGCTCCTCCATCATGGGGGAGTACACGTCCAGGATGCCGCCCCGCAGGGCGAACTGTCCCACACCCTCCACCTGTTCGGCACGGCTGTAGCCCGCCTCCACCAGCCGCTGGGGTAAATCGACCAGGTCGTACCGCTCCCCCGCCGTCAGGGTCAAAGCGGCGGCATGGAGCCGGGGGCTGGTCTTCTGGAGCAGCCCCTCCGCCGTACACACCACGATGGGCGCACCGCTGTTCCGGCCCAGGGCGTAGAGGGCCGCAATCCGGTTGTGCTCCCACTGCCGGGAGATGACGGTCCCCGCCCGGACGAACAGCTCCCGTGCAAAAAGCCGCAGGCTCCTGCGGCCCAGCAGAATCTCCAGATCGGCTGCCAGGCGGGCCGCCTCTCCCTCGTCGGAGCAGACCATGACCAAAGGCCGCCCGGTCTCCGCGGCCAGGGCGGCGGCAATCTGTGCCCGGTGGACAGGGGCCAGACCAGTGACGGCGGCGGGACACCGGCCGCCCTCCACGGCGGCGGCCAGCGCACCGGCCTCCGGTATTGCCAGCAGTGTTTGCAGAAGCTGTTCCATAGTAACCTCCGGGGGTGCAGAATAGAGAAAAAGCAGCAAAAAGCCCACGCCAAACCCAGTGGGGGCGTGCGCCGGAGCGTCTTTTGTTTCCAAAATATCCTAGCCCATTTTCTTCTGTTTGTCAAGGGCGGCGCGGGAATTCGGTTTTGGAGCCGTATTTCACCACTTGCAATGTGCGTCGGGTTATGATAGGATGTCTTATACAACTGCGCGAGGTGAAAAAATGGGTGCTTTTGTCCGGTTTGACCAAGTGAAAAAAACATACCGCATGGGCGAAGTGGAAATCCAGGCCCTCCGGGACGCCACCTTCTCGGTGGAACGCGGGGAGCTGTGCGTCATCGTGGGACCCAGCGGCGCAGGAAAGACCACGCTGCTCAACATATTGGGAGGGATGGACACGCTGACGGAAGGGAAAGTCTTTTTGGGCGGCGAGGAAATCTCCGCTTACAACGCCCGTCAGCTGACTACATACCGCCGCCACGACATCGGTTTTGTCTTCCAGTTTTACAACCTGGTGCCGAATCTGACCGCCCTGGAGAATGTGGAGTTGGCCGCGCAGATCTGCAAAGATCCCTTGGACGCGGCCCAGGTCCTGCGCTCGGTGGGCCTGGAGCACAGGATGTCCAACTTTCCGGCCCAGCTCTCCGGCGGCGAACAGCAGCGGGTGGCCATTGCCCGCGCACTGGCAAAGAACCCGAAGCTGCTGCTTTGCGACGAGCCTACCGGCGCATTGGACTACACCACCGGCAAGGCAATTTTGCAGCTGCTCCAGGACATGAGCCGCAAGCGGGGCATGACGGTCATCATCATCACCCATAACAGCGCCCTTACCGCCATGGCGGACCGGGTGATTCAGGTCAAAAACGGCTCCGTCACCAGCGAGGAGATCAACGCCGCGCCTGTTCCGGTGGAGGCGATTGAATGGTAAGGACGCTTCTGAAAACCACTGTCCGGGAAATTCGACAGAGCCTGGGACGGTATCTGGCGATTTTTGCTATCGTGGCGTTGGGGGTCGGCTTCTTCGCCGGACTGCGGACCTGTCAGCCCTCTATGGCCGCCACAGGGATTGATTACCTGGGGCGGCAGCGGATGTTTGATTTCCGGCTGCTGTCCACACTGGGCTTTACAGAGGAGGACGTGGACTATTTTGCCGCGCTGGAGGGCGTTGAAACGGCCCGCGGGGCGGTGTATGCGGACTTTCTCTCCGAGGTGGATGAGGGGGAGGAGGTGGTACTCAAGGCCCACTCCCTGACAGATGGAATCAACCTGCCCCAGCTCTGTGCTGGCCGGATGCCGGAGGCGGCGGACGAGTGCCTGGGGGACCTCCGCTTTTTTCGGGAGGAGGATTTGGGACGCGCCCTGACTGTGTCCGGCAGCAACAGCGAGGACACCCAAGAGCTGCTCCACTGCGGGACGTATACCGTAGTAGGGCTGGTCCAGTCCCCTTACTATCTCAACTATGAGCGGGGAACAAGCTCCATCGGCAGCGGCAGCGTCGCCGGATATGTGTATATTCCGGAGGACGGTTTTGATTTCGAGGCATATTACGAGATTTTTCTGACACTGAAGAACCCCGCAGACGCCTACTCCGACTCCTATGCGGACCAGATTGACGCCCGCAAGCCAGAGGTTGAACGGGCTTTGGAGGCGCGTGCCGCTCTGCGCTACAACACCATCTATAATGACGCCATGAGCGAAATCCGCGACGCGGAGGCAGAACTGGCGGACGGCTGGAATGAGTACCGCACCGAGCGGGCCGACGCAGAGCAGGAGCTGGACGACGCCCACCGGGAGCTGTCGGATGGCGAGCAGGAGTATGCGGACGGCGTCAAGGACTATGAGCAGGGCAAGGCGGACTATGCGGACGGCGTCAAGGAGTATACGGACGGACGGCAGAAGGCGGCGGACGCGGAACAGGAGATTGCGGATGCGGAACAGGAGCTGGCCGATGCAGAGCGGGAGCTGGCGGACGCCCGGCAGGAGTTAGCGGATGGCCGGCAAGAGCTGGACGACGGCTGGTCGGACTACGAGCAGGGCAAGCTGGACGCACAGAGGGAGCTGGACGATGCCCGACAAAAGCTGACAGACGGCGAGCGGGCGTACCAGGGCGGCGAAGCGGAGTACGCCGACGGCCTGCAGCAGCTGGAGGACGGCGAGCGGGAGCTGGCGGACGCACAGCAGCAGATTCGGGACGGCGAGCGGGAGCTAGCGGATGGCGAGCGGGAGCTGGCAGATGCCTGGGCGCAGATTCAGGACGCGCAGCGGCAGCTGGAGGAGGCGGAAATCCAGCTGGAGGAAGCGAAAAAGCAGCTGGAGGAGGGAGAGGCATCTCTCAGCCAGGTCCAGCAGCTGTACACCTCCACGGAGCAGCTGGCCCAGGGCATCGGGTCCGCTATGGGGGTCAGCCTGGACGCCGGTACCCTCATCCAGTATCTGGCTTCCGGCGCGATGCCAGAGCTGAATGCCGCTGTGGACGCTGCGCTCCAGGGCAGCGGCAGCAGCGCGGCAGAGCTGGCGGCGGGGTGGCAGGCGGCGGAGAGTCAGCTGGGCGCACCGCTGTCGGCGGAGACCATTGCCGGACTGAAGGCTGCATTAGAGCAGGGAAAAGCGGAGTATGAGACCGGGGCAGCGGAGTACAACAGCGGCAGGGCGGAGTATCTGGCGGGCCTGCGGGAGTACGAGGAGGGCGAGGCGCAGATCGTCAACGCCCGCCGGGAGCTGGAGGACGGCAAAGCAGAGTTGGAACAGGGCCGGCAAGAGCTGGCGGACGCCCGGCTGGAGCTCCAGGACGCCCGGAAAAAACTGGACGACGCCCAGCAGGAGCTTGCAGACGGCTGGCAGGAGTATTACGACGGCGAGCGGGAGGCCCGTGAGGAGCTGGAAAAGGCCCATCGGGAGCTGCTGGACGGCGAACAGGAATACATGGACGGCCTGCAAAAGTATGAGGACGGCGTCCAAGAGTTTCAGGACGGCCAGAAGGAATTGGCCGATGGCCGTCAGGAGCTGGCGGACGCATGGCAGGAACTGGAGGACGCCCGGAAGAAGCTGGCGGATGCAAAGGGCGAACTGGCCCGCGCCCCCGGCGAGCTGGCGGACGCCCGGCTGGAGCTGGACGACGGCTGGCGGGAGTATAGCGACGGACGTGCGGAGGCGGACCAGGAGTTTGCAGACGCAGAGGAGGATCTGACGGACGCGGAGCAGAAGCTGGCGGACGCCTACGAGGACCTGCGGGATTTGAAACATGCCACCACGTACACCCTCGCCAGAAGCGAGAATATTGGCTACGCCTGTTTTGAGAACGATACGTCTATTATTGCGGCGATTTCAGTCGTATTTCCGGTATTTTTCTTCCTGGTGGCGGCTTTGGTCTGCATGACCACCATGACGCGGATGGTAGACGAGCAGCGCACCCAGATCGGCGTTTGGAAGGCTCTGGGTTACAGTAACGCACAGATTATGAGCAAGTTCCTGTTCTACTCCGGCAGCGCCGCGCTGGTTGGCAGCACGGTGGGCTTTGCCATTGGCGGCTACGCCCTGCCGTGGGTGGTCTGGGAAATTTACGGCATTATCTACGGCTTTTCGCCGCTGCACCATGTGTTTTTGCCGGGACTGCTGGCAGTATCCTTTGCCGCGGCTCTGCTGTGCTCCATGGGGGCAACGTACCTGGCCTGCCGCATGGAGCTGAAACGGCAGGCGGCTGAGCTGCTGCGTCCCAAGACCCCGCGGGCTGGACGGCGGGTATTCCTGGAGTATATCACACCCCTGTGGCGGCGGCTGAGCTTCCTGCACAAAGTTTCTGTACGCAACGTGCTGCGCTATCAGAGCCGTCTGGTTATGATGGTTCTGGGCATCGGCGGCTGCACGGCGCTGCTGGTCACTGGCTTCGGCATACGGGATTCCATCCAGCATGTAGCGGACTTCCAGTTTGACGAGATTCAGATTTACGACTATGCAGTGACCTTCCAGGAGCCGCAGACGGAAGCGGAAGCGGCGGATTACCTGATCCGTTCCGGATGGGCGGCGGAGGACGGCAAGCTGATTCACAGCGGCAGTATTGACGTGCTGGCCGGTGGCGCCAGCAAGGCGGTTTACCTTGTGATTCCTGCCAGCGGCGGTCTGGACGGATTTGTGTCCCTCCACAGCGGAGACGAGCCCCTGCCCTATCCCGGAGTGGGAGAGGTGGTAATCAATGCCGGTCTGGCGGAAAATCTGGGCATCTCCATTGGGGATGTCATCCAGCTGCGGGACGAGGAATACGGCACGCTGGAAGCTGCGGTAAGCGGTATTGCTGATAACTATGTTCAAAACTATGTATACTTATCTACAGAATGTTATCAGGAGCAGTTTGACGAGCAGCCCGAATATAACGCCCTGTACGTCCGGGGACACGAGGGCGCGGACCCCTACGAGGAAGGCGCGCTGCTGCTGGAGGACGGCGAGGTGGGCAATGTCGCTATCAATCAGGCCACCAGGGACCAGGTGGACAGCATGATGTCCCGGCTGGATTATATTGTGGTGGTCGTGGTGGCCTGCGCGGGTGCGCTGGCGTTTATCGTGCTCTATAACCTGACCAATATCAATATTACGGAGCGGGTGCGGGAGATTGCTACCATCAAGGTCCTGGGGTTCTACCGGAACGAAACGGCTTCCTATGTGTTCCGGGAAATCAATATTCTGTCGGTTCTGGGCAGTCTGGCGGGGCTTCTGATGGGAAAGGCTCTCCACGCTTTTGTCGTCAGTCAGATTCAACTTGACGCCATGTATTTTTCCGGACGGATTACCCTCCTCAGCTATGTGATTTCGCTGTGCATGACCCTGGTTTTCACGGTCAGCATTTCTTTCGGGATGCGTCCTAAGCTGCACAGGATTGATATGGCAGAGTCCTTGAAATCCATTGAATAGCAGAAAGAGGTACTGGCAAAACAAGCTTTGCCAGTACCTCTGTTTTTACTAACTGCCGGAGGAATCGTACCGCCAGGCCGGAGGGGTGCGATTACTGCGGTTTGGTTACCAGGAAACACATATCATTGGGTTCCCCGTTGTCAAAGAAGTAGTAGAAGGTGAAATTATAAAGGAAGCGTTCCGCGCCATATGCGCCGTAGCCGTCCTGATTGTGGTCGGTTGTGTCATAGGGGTCGGCCACAATGATTACATCATCCTGTGTGGTCTCCGTTCCCATCGTGTCATAGCCGATAATAACCTGCCAATGACCGCCCCAGTCATTCCAGCCCACCAGGGTCGGAGTCCCGGCGGCAAGCGTGTCCCGGATATAATCAAAGGTGAAGATTTCATACACCTCATCGTCCCCGCAGGCCAAACGGGAATAGCGGTCAAAGCCGCCCACGCCCTCGAAAATCTCGACGAGCTGGCGCAGACTGGTAGCCCCCGGCTCCAGACCATTGCTGCGGTATGCGGCCAGAGTCTCCTCCGAGCGCTCCCCCCAAGCCTGTCAAACCAGTTCAGCGCCATCAGCGCACTGGTGACGCCGCAGCTCCATTCGCTGGTCTGCTGCTGGGTTTTGAAATGGGTAAGAATTGTCAACGTATCGCTGGACTCCATGTTGTAAAAGTCCAGTCGACTAAAGTAGGGACTGTCCTGGTGATCGCCGTCCCGCTCCACGCTGTCGGCCCCATCGCTCTCGCTCAGGTCGCAGGCGTATGGAATCTTCATTTCGTATGTGTAGTTACCGTTATCGGTGTTTTCCTCCGTGCCGGCGCAGCCGCTCAGCAGTGCGGCGCATACGCAGAACACAAGGGTAAATACAATTAGGCCTTGTTTGAAAAATCAGGAGAGTAGTTCAAAGTAGCCAAATCATAATAGCCGCAATAAAAACAAAAGCAAGAAAGGACTTGTCAAGTTTATCAT
>JAAWQS010000015.1 GCA_022800665.1 Oscillospiraceae bacterium | reverse complement strand
TCTTTCCTCCTTTTTGGCGAAATTTAACTTGACAATTTCCGCACGCGATGGTATGCTAACAACGTGTTCAAAACTGTACAAATTAGTCACTGCCGGGTGCTGCCCGATCAAGCGGTTTTGTCCCCCTGCAGTCCGCATTTGCACGGAACCCATTTTATTCTAGGAGGAATTCACGATGAATACAGGAACTGTCAAATGGTTCAACGCGGAGAAGGGCTACGGCTTTATCTCCAACGACGATGGAAGCGGGGACGTCTTTGTTCACTTTTCCGCCATCCAGGGCACCGGCTACCGCACGCTCAACGAGGGGCAGAAGGTCACGTACGAGGTGGAGCCTGATCCTAAAAACAGCGAGAAGCTGCGGGCTGTCAACGTCAACATCGCCTGATTCCGGTGTGAACCGATAAAAAGAGCGTCTTTCCCTGGGGGAAAGGACGCTCTTTTTATGCCGCTTTTTCCGGTACCCGGATAATTCATGCGGTGGGCCGGCGTCTGCTCCGGGGACGGAAACCTTCAATTTTCCGCCTTTTCCGCCTCGCCCAACCCCATGGTTTTCCACACATGGTCCTTAATTTTGCTGAAAGTCTCGCTGCTCAGATCGTGCTCTACCTTGCAGGCGTCCGCAGCGGCGGTCTCCCGGCTCACGCCCAGATAGACAAAGAATTCTGTCAGGGTCTGGTGGCGTTCATAGATCCGCTCCGCGATCTCCGCTCCGGGGGGCAGGAGCCGGATATACCCGCCGCTGTCCACCTCAATGTAAGCGCTCTCCCGCAGCTTTTTCATGGCAATACTGACGCTGGGCTTGGAGTAACCCAGCTCATTGGCAATATCAATGGAGCGAACCAGGCCCCGCCGCTTGGTAATCACCAGGATTGCCTCTAAATAGTCCTCTGCGGACTCATAAACATGCATAAAACTCCGTGCCTTTCGTCTGGGAGCGGACGCCGTCAGGTACGGTCCCGATACAGCGCCAGGATTCCCTTATATGTCATATAGCAGTCCAGCTTTGCCGTCACCTCAAAGGGCGCGTGCATGGACAGCACCGGTACGCCGGCGTCCAGGGTGTCGATATTGCGGTTGGCCATATAGGCCGCCACCGTACCGCCGCCGCCAGCGTCTACCTTCCCCAGCTCCGCCATCTGCCAGAGCACCTCGCCGCCGTCGAAAACCCGCCGGACGCGGGCGACCAGCTCCGCCGCAGCGTCGGACGCGCCGCTCTTGCCGCGGCTGCCGGTGTACTTGCACAGCCCAACGCCGTAGTTGAGGAAAGCGGCGTTGCGCTTTTCAAATACATCCGGGAAATTGGGGTCAAACGCGGCGGTCACGTCCGTGGAGAGGCAGAAGGACTTCTCCAGACACGCCCGCACCGGCACGCCCTGGCTCTCGCACAGGTCCTCCATAAAGGTGTCAAAGGCCCCCGTCTGCATGCCCGATACGCCCACAGAGCCGATCTCCTCCTTGTCCGCCAGTACGCACACCGCCGTCCGTCCGGAGAAGTCGTCCAGGTCCATCACAGCCCGCAGGGCGGCGTAGGCGCACACACGGTCGTCCTGGCCGTAGCTGCCGATCATACTGGCGTCCAGACCGATGTCGGTGGCCTGGAGAGCCGGTACCGCCTCCAGCTCGGCGGAGATGAAATCCTCCTCCACAAAGCCGTACTTCTCATACAGCCGCTTCATCACCGCCAGCTTCACCCGTTCCTTCTCCTCGCCGGCCAGCGGCTCGCTGCCCACCAGCAGGTTCAGCTGTTCGCCGGTAATGCCTTCGGACAGGGGCTTTTTGCTCTGCTCCTGACCTAAGTGGGGAAGCAGGTCGCTGATAAACAGCTTTGGCTCGTCCCTCTCGCCGATGGCCACAGAAATCACCGTGCCGTCCCGCAAGGCCACTACGCCCCGCAGCTCCAGGGGTACGGACACCCACTGGTACTTGCGGATACCGCCGTAGTAGTGGGTTTTCAGATAGGCCAGCTCGTTCTCCTCGTAGAGCGGGGAGGGCTTCAGGTCCAGCCGGGGGGCGTCCACGTGGGCGGCGGCGATCTGCACGCCCTCCGCCAGACTCTTCTCCCCGATTACCGCCAGCATCAGCATCTTGCCTCTGTTGCTGGTATACACCTTGTCCCCTGCCTTCAGCGTCATGCCGCGGGTGTAGGGACGGAAGCCCTTGCTTTCCGCCAGCCGAATGCTCTCCCCTACGCACTCCCGCTCCGTCTTTCCGGCGTCCAAATACGCCTTATAGCCGGTGCAGTAGGCTTCCATGGCCGGCCTCTCCGCCTCGCTGAAGCGGTCATAGCCGTTTTTCCTCTGGCAGAGGACCTTGTTCTTCCATTCTTTTCCATCCATTGCTTTATATGCCTCCTCTATATTTTACTGCTCTATTGCCGCAGTATCAGCAAACCTGATATAGTATTCGGACAAATCCACCTTTAATCCCGGAAAATACTCCGATTCCAGCGGTTTGTGGAAATCATCCCCATCCGACAGAAAACGTATGCCGCCGTCTGCAAAGGAGAGGATTGTAAAGCCTGGCTCGCCATAGTCGATCTGCCAGTATTCCTTTACGCCAATCCGATAGTATTCCTTCAGCTTGTTCCGGAATTCCTTATTGGTATTGGTGGGGGACCAGATTTCCACCACAAGCTGCGGGGACAAAATAACGCCGTGCTGACGCTGTTCCTGATCGCAATAGATCAGAACATCCGGTCTCCGGACGGACGCCTTTCTTTTCCTCGCAGCCTCGCTGAAGGGCATCCGGCCTGTCCAAACGTCCAGCTCCTGGAGCGCCCGGCATTTTCGTCCCTTCATATACGCCCGGAAAGCCACCGCAATCTCTAAAGATATCCACTGGTGCTCTTCCGATGCAGACTCCATCCTGACTGGCACGCCTTCATGCAGCTCCCAGAACCCATCCTGAGCCGCTGCAAACGCCTGAAATTCCTCCAAAGAAAATTCAGGAATCGATACAGGATTCGGTAAAGCCATCTCCGTCAACCTCCTTGCAGCAGACCGGCCAGCTCCCGCCGCACAAGCTCCGCGAACGCCTCCGGACTGCCCTCTCCATTTTCAAGCACAAGATCGCAGTGTTCCCGGTAGAAGCTGTCCAGCTTCTGAGCGGCCATTCTGGCCGCGGCCCGCTGTGCGTCCAAACGGTCCCGGACCATAATCCGCTGCTGCCGCAACGCGGCGGGCGCGGTAACGGCGACAGTACAGGCGCACAGTGAATCCAATCCTGATTCTACCAGATTGATGGCATCAATTGCAACCCCCAATTGTGAACAATCTTTAACTTTTTGTTTCACAGCCGCGCACACCGCCGGATAGACAACGGCATTGAGCCGGTCCAGTTCCCCGCTGCTGCCGAACACACGGGCCGCTAAAGCGGGCCGGTCCAGACTGCCGTCGGGCAGAAATACCGGTCCGAACGCCTCTGTCAGCCGCTGGCGGAAAGAGGCGTCTGTCCGCAGCAGCTCATAATACAGCCGGTCGCAGTCGATGACCTGGAAGCCCGCCTGCTCCAGCACATGCAGCAGGGTGGTCTTCCCCGCGCCGGTGGGGCCGGTGACGCCGATGACCGTCATTCCTCCGCCTCCCCCAGATCCACCACCTGGAACCCCGCCGCCTTTTTCAGCCGGTTGGCCACCGCAAAGCCCAGCCCCCCGCTGCCGGGACACTGGGCATAGATGGCGTCCACATCCGTGCTGTCAAAGGCCCGCAGGGCTTCGAACACCCGCCGGGCCTGCCGGGCCTTGTCGGACACCGGGCCGATGGCCTCCACCGTGCAGCCGGAAAACAGCGGCGCATACTCGTCGAAGCAGATCACCCCCGTGCGCTGTCCCAGGTTCCGCCGGATATACCGGGCTGTGCGGAGGCTCTCGCCAGTGACCACCACCACCGGCGCTTTCGGCGCATAGTGGCGGTACTTCATCCCCGGAGCGCGGGGTTTCTCTCCAGACCCCAGCTGGGCTGTGACGGCCCTGTCCACCGCCACCTCCCCCAGAACCGCCTGCAGCCGCTCCAGGGGCAGTCCGCCGGGGCGCAGCAGACGGGGAACCGGCGGGGTCAGGTCCACGATGGTGGACTCCACCCCCACGCCGCAGCTCCCGCCGTCGAGAATAGCGTCAATCCGTCCGTCCATATCCTCCAGCATATGCCGTGCGCAGGTCGGGCTGGGCCGTCCCGACAGATTGCCGCTGGGCGCGGCCACCGGGAGCCCCGCCGCCCGGATTACCGCCAGGGCCAGCGGATGGCCGGGACAGCGGATGCCCACGGTGCCCAAACCGCAGGTGACGGCGTTGGGGACGTTCTCCCGCCGCTGTAAAATCATGGTCAGCGGTCCCGGCCACACCGCTTCCGCCAGGGCGCAGGCGGCTGGAGGGATGTTGCGGCAGTAGCGGTCCAGCCAGGAGGCGTCCGGGATGTGGAGGATGAGGGGGTTGTCCTGGGGCCGGCCCTTGGCGGTGAAAATACGGCCCACCGCCGCCGGGTCCAGGCCGTTGGCCCCCAGGCCGTAAACCGTCTCTGTGGGGATGCCCACCAAACCGCCGGAACGCAGGATTCCGGCGGCGGTGTCAATTTCGTTTGCAGTTAATAATCTTGTTTTCACGTAAAATCCTTCTCTGTTTATACCCCGCCGCCGTTGACGGCAGCCAGCTTTTCCGCCTGCTCCGCCGTCACCAGCGCGTCAATGATAGGGTCCAGCCCGCCGTTGATGACGGCGTCTATGCTGAAATTCTTCACATCCCCGCCCAGCCGGTGGTCCGTCACCCGGCCCTGGGGGAAATTGTAGGTGCGGATGCGTTCAGACCGGTCCCCGCTCCCCACCTGACTGCGCCGCTGGGCGGCGATGGCGGCGTTCTGCTTCTCCTGCTCCGCCTCGTAGAGCTTGGAGCGGAGAATCTTCATAGCCCGGTCCTTGTTCTTGTACTGGCTCCGCTCGTCCTGACACTCCACTACCACGCCGGTGGGCAGGTGGGTGATCCGAATAGCGGACTCGGTCTTATTGATGTGCTGGCCCCCCGCGCCAGAGGAGCGGAAGGTATCAATCTTCAAATCTCCGGGGTCAATCTGGAACTCCACCTCCTCCGCCTCCGGCAGCACGGCCACCGTGGCGGCGGAGGTCTGGATGCGGCCCGACGACTCCGTCACCGGCACCCGCTGCACCCGGTGCGCGCCGCTCTCAAACTTCAGCCGGGACCAGGCTCCCTCGCCCTCCACCAAAAAGCTGATGCTCTTCAGTCCGCCCAGCTCGGTCTCGTTCCGGCTGACCACCTCCAGGTTCCACCCCCGGCTCTCGCTGTACATCACATACATCCGGAACAGGTCCGCGGCAAAGAGCATCGCCTCTTCGCCGCCCACGCCGCCCCGGATCTCCATGACCACATTGCGGCTGTCGTTGGGGTCGCGGGGCAGCAGCAGCAGGCGCAGCTCGCGGCGCAGCCGCTCTATGTCCGCCTTTGCCTGCCGGATCTCCTCCTGAGCCATTTCCCGCAGCTCCGGGTCCCCCAGCAGCTCCTGGGCGGCGGCGGCGGCGTCCTCCGCCTTCCGGCACGCCCGGTAGGCCTCCGCCACCGGCTCGATCTCCTTCTGTTCCTGGGTCAGACGCCGCAGCAGGTCCGGGTCCCCATAGGTGGCGGGGTCCTCCATCTGACTGACCAAGGCGTCATAACGGGCCGCAATCTCCTTGAGCTTGTCCAGCATTTCCTCATCTCTCCTTTCCGCCGTTCCGGATGGCGGAAACAAATTCATCCCGCCAGAAGGTGGAGCCTACTGTCTGGGGCCGTATGGTCACGGCGTGAACATGGGGTGCGGTGACGTACAGGTCCATCTGCTCGAAGACCTCCTCATACCGCACGTCGCTGCCCCTTGTAACCAGATAGGCCACCCGCCGCAGCTGTTTTCCATACTTTTTCAAAAAACTGCGCACTGGCGCACTGCACCGTCCCGCCCACACCGGCGTCCCGATCACCACCAGATCATAGGCGTTCAGCGGCAGAACGGTCTTGATCTCCCCCACGTCGGGGACCTGCCGGGCCATGGCCTGCATCCCGCTGCGCAGCCAGCCCCGCAGGCCGGAGCGGTCCACGCCGTCGTCCAGCTTCACGCACTCGCACTTCAGCTCCTGGGCGATCTCCCGCACCAGCTTTTCCGTATGACCGGTACGGCTGTAGTAGACACACAAAATATAGGGCATTCCACGGCCCTCCTCTCAAAAAACAATCGCCGCAGCCAGCGCGAAAGCCTCCCGCACGTAGTAATTCACCGTCAGCGGCCAGAACTGCCCCGGCATATAGGCGGCTACCGGGTGCATCCCGCCGCCCCACAGCCACTTGGCCCGGCAGAGGTGATAGTCGCTGGTGACGACCGCCACCGCCGCGCCCTCCTCCACGCCGTATGCAGCCAGCAGCGCTTTGGAATACGCCACGTTTTCCTCCGTCGTCCCGGCCTGTTCTTCCAGCAGGATGCGGTCCGGGTCCACCTGGTGTTCCACCAGCCACTGGGCCATGCAGCGGGCCTCACTGATCTCCTCGCCCGGCCCCTGGGAGCCGGTCACAACGATGGGAAACTGCCCTGGGTCCTGACCGATATAGTAGAGGGCGGCCTCCAGCCGGGACTCCAGACTCAGGGACGGCTGGGTACCGTTGACCCCCGCGCCTAAAATGACCATCGCCGCCGGCTCTTCGGGCCAGCTGGTCCGGGCGTTGGAGACCACCATCGCCTCCAGGGCGGTGAACAGCAGCGTCCCCAAGACCAGCAGGACCAGCAGCAGCCGTTTGCAGCCTCTGGCCCAGGCCCGACGCTGTCCCCAGCGGTCCAGCAGAGCGAAGAGTACCAACGCCGCCGCCCCGCACCAGAGCAGGAATCCGGTAAAGCGCACGGCGGTGAACACAAATCGCATGGACGCCCCCAGCAGGAAAAAGAGAACCGCCAGAGTATAGCAGGCTATTTCTGTCTTACGCATATCAGCCCTCAGCTTCCCCGGCCAGCTTTTCCCACCGCTCCATCAGCTCCAGCATCTGCCCGTCCAGCTCCTCTTTCCGGGCATAGAGAACGCTGTACTTCTCGTAGTCGCAGGCGTTGGCCTCCAGCTCGGCCTCCAGGGTTTTGACCTCGGCCTCCAGCTTCTCCAGCTCCCGCTCGCAGATGGTCAGCTGTTTCCGGGCCGCCTGCTGGGCTTTGCCGCCCTTTGGAACCGGCTTCGGTTTGCTTTTCTCCGCCTTTGGCTGGGGCTGGGCGTAGGCCAGAGCCTTTTCCCGCTCCTTGATCTCCTTATACCGTCCAAAGGGGACGGGATAGTCGGTAATCACGCCGTTCTCCAGCTCCCAGATTCGGGTGGCAAAACGGTTGATGAAGTAGCGGTCGTGGCTGACAAACAGAAGCGTCCCCTCGTAGGACTCCACCGCCTCCTCAATCCACTCCCGGCTGTCGATGTCCAAGTGGTTGGTCGGCTCGTCCAGCACCAGCAGGTTGATCTCCTCGTCCATCAGCATACACAGCCGCAGGCGGCTCTGCTCCCCGCCGGAGAGGACGGAGACAGGCTTGAACACATCCTCTCCCCGGAAGTTGAACGCGCCCAGACGGTCCCTGGCGGTCTGGGTGGACATGCCCCGCTTGGCGTAGAGCATGGTGTCCACCAGGTTCCGCTGGGGGTTGTCAAAGTAGATGATCTGGGGCAGGTAGGCGGTGCGGACGGTGGGGCCGTATTTGACCCAGCCCTGGTCGGGCCGCTCCTCGTCCATCAGGATTTTCAGCAGGGTGGATTTTCCCGTACCGTTGTCGCCGATGAGGGCGATCCGCTCGCCGCCCTCCACCCGCAGGTCCACCCCCCGGAACAGCTGCCGCTCTCCAAAGGCTTTCCCCATCTCCCGGACCTGCATCACCTCGTCCCCGAAGAACTCCTTCTCTCCGAAGCGGTTGGTCATGGTCCGGGACTTGGTGGGCTTTTCCGTCTGACGGATGCGCTCAATGCGCCGCTCAATGGAAAAGGCCCGTTTGTGGAGCAGCTCCGTACCGTGCTCGTGCATCTTGGTGGCCGTCTCCGTCAGCCGCTGAATCTCCGCCTGCTCCTTCTCATACCGCCGCAGCTTCTCCAGATACCGCCGTTCCTTTTCAATGGCGTAAAAGCTGTAGTTGCCGGGGTAGAATTCCGCGTGGCCGCCGCAGACCTCAATGACCCGGCTGATGGTCCGGTCCAGGAAGTATCGGTCGTGGCTGATGGCGATGACGGTTCCCTTGAACCGCCGCACGTAGTCCTCCAGCCACTCCACCGCGTGGAGGTCCAGGTGGTTGGTCGGTTCGTCCAGCAGCAGCACGTCCGTGTCCTCCAGAATCAGACGGCCCAGGTTCACACGGGTTTTCTCGCCGCCGGAGAGACTGTCAAAAAGCTGGGCGCGCATATCCTTGGAGATGGACAGGCCGTTGGCCACCTTGCTCACCGCCGTCTCCGTGTCATAGCCGCCGATGCCCTCGAATTTCGCCGCCAGCTCGCCGTAACGCCGGAGAGTTTCCTCGCTGCTGTCCCCGGCGGCCATGCTGGCGGCTAATTTCTCCATCTCCTCCGCCAGCTTCCTGTGGCGGGAGAAGGCGGTCTGGAGCACGTCCTCCACGGTGAAGCCCACAGGGTACACCGGGATTTGGGAGATCAGGCCCAGCCGCCGTCCGCGGGCAATGACCACATCGCCCTCGTCGGCCTCCAGCTCCCCGGTGAGAATGCGGAAGAGGGTGGACTTGCCCGCGCCGTTGCGGCCCAGCAGTCCCACCCGCTCCCCGGTCTCCACCTGGAAGGTGACGCCGTCTAAAATATTATTTCCGATTTCAAAGGACTTTTTCAGTCCGTTGACACTGATTTCTATCATGTTCTTTTACCAATTTTATCTCTTTATCGCTTTTTGTGAATGCTGGGGCAGTTGAAGAATTACGGAAGCCCCCTCAGTCTCGCCTCGCCTTTTCACGAGTCTGCAAAAGAATACTCCCGCAAAAAGTCCGCCGCCAGATCAAACCGTCCAAAGAAGTGGGACGCCTTCAGCAGCAGCGCGTCTCCCGGCCCGAAGAGAGCGGGCAGAACAGCCTGAGCCGCCTCCCGGCTTTCGAACCAGCGCACATCCGGACACCCGGCCTCCTCTGCCGCCGGGACCATCCACTCCCGGCTCCGCGGCCCGACGGCCAGCAGCACGTCGATGCCCAGCCGTCCCACGCACTGGCCCACAGCCCGGTGGCCCGACGCCTCCGCACTGCCCAGCTCGGTCATGTCCCCCAGCATGGCAATCCGCCTGCCGCCTGCGTGACGGGCCAGAATCTTCACATCCGCCTGCACAGACCGGGGATTGGCGTTATAGCTGTCGTTAATCATAATCCTGCCGCCGGGCAGATGCTCCACCCGCAGGCGGTTATCCGCAGGCGTATAGGCGGCGATGCCCCGGATGATCTCGTCCGCCGTCAGCCCCAGCCGTTCCGCCACCGCCACCGCCAGGGCGGACAGCTCCGCCATGTGGGCCGCGGGGGAGGGGATGGTCAGGGGATAGCGGCCCTGAGCCGTGGCAATGGTGCAGCAGATGGCGTCCATGCCCCGGCTCTCCAGGTTTTCCACCCGTACGCCGCAGCCGCCGGCAACCCCGCAGCGGACAGTATCGCAGTCCAGACGCAGAGTGTTGAGCAGGGCGTCGTCCCCGTTCAGCACAGCCAGACCGCCGGGACGGAGGTTCTCAAAAATTTCCGCCTTTGCCTTCAGAATGTCCTCTCTGCTGCCGAAGTGGGACAGGTGGACGTCATCCACGTTGGTGATGACCGCCACGTCGGGCCGGATAACCCCGCCCAGCCACCGGATCTGCCCGAATTCATCCATGCCGGTCTCAATCACCAGAGCCTGGTGATTGGGTTCCAGCCGCAGCAGGGTCAGGGGCGCGCCGATGTCGCCGTTGAGGTTGCCGTGGGTCTTCAGGGTGTCGTACCGCTGGGACAGTACCCCGGCCAGCAGTTCCTTCAGGGTAGTCTTCCCCATACTGCCGGTAATCTGCACCACGGGCAGGTCAAATTGCCCCCGGTACCAGCCCGCCAAATCCCGCAGGGCGGTTTTGGTATCCTGCACCAGAATATACGCTTTTCCTGGCAGCAGGACCTCCGGGAGACGGGCGCAGAAGCACCCGGCCCCGCCGTTTTCCAATGCCTTGCCGATGTAGTCGTGACCGTCGAACCGCTCTCCCGCCAGCGGCACAAACCACGCGCCGGGACCAATGGTCCGGCTGTCGGTGGACACGGCGGTAATGGTTATGTTTTCATCGCCGTACAGCGTTCCGTGTACGGCCCCGCACAATTGGGCCGCAGTAACAGGCGTCATGGCGGCTCACCTGCCTTTCCTTGTTTTCGCCAGGGACAGCTCCAAAATCCTGCCGCACAGGTCCTGGTAGCGCAGCCCCACCGCCGCCGCCTCCTTGGGCAGCAGGCTCCCTGGGGTCATGCCCGGCAGGGTGTTGATCTCCAGGCACCAGGCCCGGCCCGTATCGTCCAGGACGAAGTCCGCCCTGGAGTAGACCTCCAGCCCCAACGCCCGGTGGAGCCGCAGGGTAGCGTCGCCCATGGTCCGCCACTGCTCCTCCGTGATGGGGGCCGGACACACCTCCCGGCTCCCGCCGGCCTGATACTTGGCGGCGTAGTCGAAGTATGCCCCCGGCTGGGGGGTGATCTCCACCGCAGGGAGGTACGCCTCCCCCAGTATGCCCACCGTCAGGTCCCGGCCCTGGATTTTCTGCTCCACCACCACATGTCCGCCAAAGCGCAGCATCTCCTTCAGGGCGTCCGCCAGCTCCCCGCGGGTATCCGGCAAGGCCATGCCCAGGGACGAGCCGCCGTTGATGGTCTTCACCGCGCAGGGGACGGGCAGCTCCTCCGTCAGACGGGGGATATCCGCCGCCCCATAGACCAGCTCCCTCCAGGGGGGCGTGGGGACGCCGGCGGACTCCATCATCCGCTTTGCCACCGCCTTGTTCATCGCCATACCGGAGGCCAGACAGCCCGACCCGGTATAGGGGATGCCCAGCAGGTCGAAGGCGGCCTGTACCCGCCCGTCCTCGCCGCACTCCCCATGGAGGCCCAGGAAGACAATGTCCGCCAGGGCGCAGGCGTCCAGGACCCGCGGGCCGAAGAGGTTGGGGGACTGGTCCGTCCTGGACCGGCGCACGGCCTCCAGGTCCGGCTCCTGGGTGTCAATCTGATGTTCCCGGCACAGACCGCCGGGGGCGCAGAATATGTCCTCCAGAGGACCGCTCCAGTCCTCCAGCCCTAAAAACATATCTACCAGAACCGCCTGGTGGCCCAGGCCGCACAGTGCGCGGCAGATATTCTGGCCCGACACCAGAGAGACCTGGCGTTCCGGGGACAGCCCCCCGGCCAATACGACGATTTTCATGAAACAGGTTCCTCACATTCGTCTTGATCGCTAGACAGATACACTACAGTATAGCATGGCGGTGTGCAAAATACAACCGTTCTCTTTGCGAGTTCTCCTGTTCCCGGCCCGCTTTTTTATTTCAGCTCCTCCAACAGCCATGTCAGAAAGCTCCTGGCCAGCGACAGCTGCTGCATATTCATCCCACGCAGCAGCTCGGCCACGTCCCGCCACTCGCCATTGTCCATGCGTGCGGCGCCAACCAGAAATGTGTCGGGCGTTGTGTCCAGCGCGAACGCCAGCCGCATGATGACCTCCGTTGACGGGATGGATTGCGCGCGTTCGATGCTGGACATATAAGTTCTGCTGATGTCGGCCATCTCTCCGAGCTGTTCCTGACTCAGTCCCAACATTTTCCGGCGAGATGCAATCCTCTTTCCGATTTCAGAATAATCCAATTCCATATTGCCTAGCACCTCTCTTTTTGTTCATGATAGGCAAAAATCTATAGAAAATGTACAATGGTAAAAAGTCATTTGCGGCTTGACAATTGAAAAATGAAATCTTATAATAGAATTTGACACTTAAAGATTGTGAGGATTCTCAAATGTCAGAATTACATCAGAAGCTCTACGCGACGCTGTTTGGCCGCGTGGAGACGGTAATGGAGTACATCAGCAGCGAAATGATTCTGAAAAACGCATACGACTATGACCATACGAGAGAAACCCTGCTGCGGCTCCAGTCCGCGCTGCAGGAGTGCGAGGATATATATGTGAATGCCGGGCAATGACAGGCAGTACAAAGCAAGAGACGGTCCCAGCCGGGACCGTCCCTTGCTCTGTTTCCTCTGCATATTGCGGTTGAAAAGCGCCTGTCAGGAGGCGCGGTGCGGCCTTGTCCTCCCAGTTGCCGCCGGAAGCGCGGTTCTGTCCTACATATCAAAAATCTGCAAGGGGAGGCTACAGCGCCGTAATGCTGTCCGCCTCCCCTTATGGCTGATTGTATATCCTCAGAGCTGGACAATCCAGCCCATATCGTCCTCCACAACGCCGGTCTGCATACCATAGATATGGTCGTAGAGCTTCTGGGAGACAGGACCCACGCCGCCGCCGTTAATCACGATATCCGCGTCTTTATAGCGCAGATAGCCGATGGGGGAGATGACGCAGGCGGTACCGGTAGCCCAAGCCTCCTGGAGAGAACCATCCTTGCTGGCCGCGGCCACGTCCTCGATGGACAGACGCCGTTCGCTGACCTTGTAGCCCCACTTGCGCAGCAGCGTGATAGTGCTGTCTCTGGTGACGCCGGGAAGGATGGAGCCGCCCAGGGGCGCGGTAATCACCTCGTCGTTAATCATAAAGAAGGCGTTGGAGGTGCCGACCTCCTCCACATATTTATGCTCATGGGCGTCCAGCCACAGCACTTCCTTGCAGCCGTTCTCCAGAGCCTTTTTGGTCGCCCGCATACCGCCGGCGTAGTTGCCGCCCACCTTGGCGAAGCCGGTGCCGCCTACTGCGGCGCGGATGTATTCGTCCTCCACATAGATGTGGCTGCCGGTCAGACCGCCCCGGTTGATGTCGTAGTAGGCGCCCACGGCGCAGAGGATGATGATGAAGTGGTAGCGCTCCGCCGGTTCCACGGAAAAACTGACCTCATCGGAGATAATATAGGGCCGGATGTACAGGGCCGTACCGGGCTGGGTGGGAATCCAGTCCGCATCCGCCTGCACCGTGGCCTTCACCGCCTCGATAAACAGCTCCTCGTCCATGAAGGGGATGCACATACGCTCATTGGTGCGGTTGAGCCGCTTGGCGTTCATGTCGGGACGGAAGAGGTTGATTTTTCCCTCCGGCGTCCGGTAGGCTTTCATACCCTCGAACATCATCTGGGCGTAGTGGAGCACGCAGCTGGCGGGGTCCAGGCTGATGGGGCCGTAGGGGATGATCTTGCCGTCATGCCAGCCCTGTCCCGCGTCGTAGTCCATGATGAACATGTGGTCGGTGAAGTATTTGCCGAAACCCAGGTTGGTCTGGTCCGGCTTGGGCTTGGGGGCCTGGGTGCGCGTTACGGGAAAAGTATAAGACATAGTGGTTTCCGCCTTTCAAATTGATTGATGATACAGTTCCGGCCTCCGGTCCCGGAATACGTTGATGGAATCCCGGATCCCGGCAATCACGGAGAAATCCGCCTGACCGGAAATGATTTCCTCCTGATCCCCTGCCTGGGCCAGATATTCGCCCCAGGGGTCAATGACGGCGCTGCGGCCGCCGCAGCGGGTGTCTCCCGCCGTGCCAACGCTGTTGCACAGAGCCAGAAACATTTGATTTTCAATCGCTCTGGCCCGTGCCAGCGTCTCTAAATGCATCACCCGCTTGTCCGGCCACTGGGCTACCGCAAACAGCAGGTCCACGCCCTGGAGGGTCAGGGTCCGCACCAGCTCCGGGAAGCGCAGGTCATAGCAGATGACGAGGCCGCAGTCCACACCGTCCAGCTGGAACCGGCAGGCGTGTCCGCCGGGGTGGAAATGCCGGTGCTCCTTTGCGTAGGTAAAGAGATGGGTTTTGTCGTACTCCGCGATGCAGCTGCCGGTGCGGTCGAAGACGTAAGCGGTGTTGTAGAATCCGTCCTCCCGCCGGTTGGCCACGCTGCCGCAGACGATATGAATATTCAATTCCTTTGCCAGCGGGGAGAAAACCGCCTTTGTCCGCTCGCCGTTCCGGTCGGCGTGGGCGGACAGGTCCTCCGGAAAATACCCGGTGTTCCAGGTCTCCGGCAGAACCACCGTATCCGCGCCGTCCCGCCGGACGGCCTCCCGGACCAGCTCCACGGCGTGGGCGTAGTTGTACGCCTCGTCGCCCAGGCGCATATCCATCTGCAGGCAGGAAATTTTCATCGTGTCAGCCCGCATAGTCCCGGCCCAGCTCCAACGCCTTCAGGTTCAGGTCCACCAACGCCGCCTTTTTGGGGGGGACCAGCTTTTTGACGGTCTCCTCCGTGCCGTCAAAGGACAGCTCTGGATTGTTCTTCAGCACGCAGCCCATCATAATCATGTTCGCCAGGGTGGACACACCGGCGTCGCCGGCCATCTGGGTGGCGGGGATGTAGAAGACCTGCACGTCGTCCCGGACCACCTTCTCGCTGATGAGGGTGGAGTCCACATAAATCTGTCCGCCGGGGACCACGGTATCCGCATACTTTTGCAGGGACGGCAGGTTCATGACAATCAGGACGTCCGGGTCGGTAATAATGGGGGAACCCACCGGGTCATCCGACAGGATGACGCTGCAGTTGGCGGTGCCGCCCCGCATCTCAGGGCCGTAGGAGGGCAGCCAGCTCACCTGCAGATCCTCCAGCAGTCCTTTGTACGCCAGGAACTTTCCGGCAAACAGAATGCCCTGTCCGCCGAAACCGGCAATCAGAATCTGGGTGGTTTTCATTTCTGCTCCGCCTCCTTTGCCGCCGTTCTGTCCTTATAGACGCCCAGGGGATAATAGGGGAGCATATCGCTCTCCACCCACTCCAGAGCCTTCTGGGGGGTCATGCCCCAGTTGGTGGGACAGGCGGAGACCACCTCCACAAGGGAGAAGCCCTTGTTTTCCACCTGATTGCGGAACGCCTTCTCAATGGCTTTTCCAGCGGCCTTCACATTCTTCACATTGTTCACCGCTACACGGGCCACATACTCCGGACCCTCCAGAGAGCTCAGCAGCTCGCAGACCCGGACGGGCCAGCCGCAGTGGTTCACATCCCGGCCATAGGGACTGGTCTGGGTGATCTGGCCGGGGAGGCTGGTGGGCGCCATCTGCCCGCCGGTCATGCCATAGATGGCGTTGTTGACGAAAATCACCGTGATGTTCTCGTTTCTGGCGGCGGCGTGGACCGTCTCCGCCATGCCGATGGAGGCCAGGTCGCCGTCCCCCTGGTAGGTGAACACGATGCACTCCGGACGGCAGCGTTTGATACCGGTTGCGCTGGCGGGGGCGCGGCCATGGGCGGCCTCCAGCATGTCGCAGCGGAAATAGTCGTAGGCCATGACCGCACAGCCCACAGGGGCCACGCCGATGGTCCGGCCCTCGATGCCCAGGTTGTCAATGGCCTCGGCCACCAGCCGGTGGATGATGCCGTGGGGACAGCCGGGGCAGTAGTGCAGCACAGCGTCCGTCAGGGCGTGTGGTTTCTGAAAAACGACAGCCATAAATCAGTTGCCTCCTTTCGCAGCTTCGCGGATGCTCTCCAGTACCTGGCCGGGGCTGGGAATCATACCGCCAGTCCGGTTGCACAGGGATACCGGACGGGTACACTCTGTGGCCAGACGGATATCCTCAATCATCTGCCCCATGCTCAGCTCCACGGAGACAAACGCCTTTACCTGCCCGGCGGCTCTGCGCAGCGGGGCTTTGGGGAAGGGCCACAGGGTGATGGGACGGATCAGGCCCGCCTGAATGCCCTCGCTCCGGGCGGCGGCAACGGCATTCTTCGCCACGCGGGCGGCAATGCCGAACGCCACCACGCACACCTCTGCGCCGTCCATCATGTATTCCTCATAGAGAACCTCGTTCTCCTCGATGGTCTTGTAGCGCGCAAACCGCTCGAAGTTGGTGCGCTCCAGTTCGTCCGGCTTCAGGTACAGGGAGTTGACGATGTTGTGCGTCCGCTCCATTTTGGTGCCGGTGAGCGCCCAGGGCTTTTCGTAGTTCTCGATTTCGGCGTCCTCAAAGGAGATGGGCTCCATCATCTGTCCGATGGTGCCGTCCGCCAGAATCATGGCGGTCATGCGGTACTTGTCCGCCAGATTGAACCCCTTGATGGTCAGACTGGCCATCTCCTGCACCGACGCCGGAGCCAGGACGATCATATGATAATCGCCGTGTCCGCCGCCCTTGGTGGCCTGGAAGTAATCGGACTGACTGGGCTGAATACCGCCCAGGCCCGGTCCGCCTCTCTGCACGTTCACCACAAACGCCGGGACGTCAGACCCGGCTATGTAGCTCAGCCCCTCGCTCTTCAGGGAGATTCCGGGGCTGGAGGAGCTGGTCATCACCCGCATACCGGCGGCGGCGGCTCCATAGACCATGTTGATGGACGCGATTTCGCTCTCTGCCTGGAGGAACACGCCGCCGATTTTGGGCATCTTTTTCGCCATATACGCGGCAATCTCCGTCTGGGGGGTGATGGGGTAGCCGAAGTAATGGCGGCATCCAGCCCGAATGGCGGCTTCGGCAATGGCCTCGTTCCCCTTCATCAAAATTCTTTCTGCCATAGTCGCTTTACTCCTTACTTTTCCACAGTGATGATGCAGTCAGGACACATGGTTGCGCAGAACGCGCAGGCAATACAGCTGTCCTGGTCCGTCATCACGGCGGGATAATAGCCCTTTTGGTTGATGGTATCCTTGGCGATTGCAAGGATGCGCTTGGGACATGCCTCCACGCACAGGCCGCAGCCTTTGCAGAGGTCTGTCTTGAATGTTACTTTTGCCATACCTGATATTCCTTTCTTTTAGCCGAACAGCGGCCTTGGCTTCGGCGGCCCCTTCTGTTCCGGTAAGTTAAAATATTTTTCTTGCAGCCGCATAGACAGTACCGCCCGGCCCGGCAGACGCGCCGCCACATGCTCCTCCGCCGCGGTCAGCCACACCGGCAGGCCGCTCAGTGCGCCCAGCTGCTCCGCCAGACCGGCGGAAGCCTGTACAAGCTCCGCCGTGGTCTCATGGGCCAGGTTCGTGTTGTTCACGATGTCTGTAAACGGCACGCCTCCGGCGGCTTCGATCTCCCGCAGAACCTCCAGAGCCTCCTCCGGCGTCCGGGTCAGGGGCCTGCTGAAGTTGGCTACAAACGCCATGCGGTAATTGCCCTCCTCCAGTATATACGGCGCATACCGCCCCAGGGCGTAAGCCCCCCGGTCGTCGCCCCCGATGTCCAGCACTGCGTAAAGGCTCCTGTCCTCAACCAGACGGTAAGCCTCCGCCGGGAGGGCGGGCAGGTCCACGTTGGAGTTGGCAAACTGGGGAGAGATCAGCTCCACCCCTGCCGCCGCCAGCTCGCGGGCGCTGTCCGCAGTGCGGAAATAGGGGTTGACAATATCCAGATCGGCAATAGCGGTCCTTCGGCCCTCCCCCGCAAGGCGCAGGGCGTAGTTGACGGCGATGTTGGTTTTGCCGGAGCCGTAATGCCCCGCGAACAGCGTCACACGTTTGTGTTCCATGATACCCCTCCGACAGAGTTATTGCAAGTCCTTTGACGCAATTTTATGCACGAAAATGATGGCATTTTCCGTCCCCGTTTCCGGCGTCACAGCTTGTTCCGCATAATTTTGCCGCTGATGGTCTTGGGCAGCTCATCCCGGAAGACAACGATTCTGGGGTACTTATACGGCGCGGTGTGCTGCTTGACGTAGGTCTGAATCTCTTTTTTCAGCGCGTCGGTCCCCTCCGTGCCGGGGACCAGGACAATGCTGGCCTTGACCACCTGGCCGCGAATTTCGTCCGGCGCGGCGGATACCCCGCACTCCAGGACATAGGGCAGTTCCATAATAACGCTCTCAATCTCAAACGGCCCAATCCGGTAGCCGCTGGACTTGATGACGTCGTCCGCGCGGCCCACGTACCACAGATAGCCGTCCTCGTCCTGCCACGCCACGTCCCTGGTGTGGTACAGACCATCGTGCCAGACCTCCCTGGTCTGCGCCTCCTCCTGGTAGTAGCCCGCAAACAGACCGCAGGGAATCTCGCCGTTTTCGTCCGCGCGGATACAGATTTCTCCGTTTTCGCCGGGGGCCACCGGGTTTCCGTCTCCGTCCACCAGCACCAGGTCGTAGGTGGGGATAGGCTTGCCCATGGAGCCGATTTTCTGCTTGTTGCCCACCAGATTGCCGATGGTCAGCGTAGTCTCCGTCTGACCGAAGCCCTCGTAAATCTGGAGGCCGGTCTGGGCCTCGAACTGGCGGAAGACCTCCGGGTTCAACGCCTCTCCGGCGGTGGTGGCGTGTTTGATGCTGCTCAGGTCGTACAGGCTCAGGTCCTGCTTGATGAACATGCGGTACATGGTGGGCGGCGCGCAGAAGGTGGTGATGTTATACTTTGCAAACATGGGGAGGATATCCCCGGCGGCAAAGCGGTCAAAGTCGTAGGTAAAGATAGCTCCCTCGCACAGCCATTGGCCGTACAGCTTACCCCACAGCGCCTTGCCCCAGCCGGTTTCGCTGATGGTGAAATGGAGGCCCTCCGCGTGGACGCAGTGCCAGTATTTAGCGGTGATATAGTGGCCCAGAGCGTATTTATAGCTGTGGGCGGCGATTTTCGGATACCCGGTGGTGCCGCTGGTGAAGAACATGAGCATCAGGTCATTGCCGCAGGGGGCGTCCCCGGCGCGCTCGTACTTGCTGCGGTACATGGTGTATTCATTGTCGAAATCGTGCCAGCCCTCCCGCTGGCCCCCCACCAGGATTTTCAGCGTCAGGGACGGACTTTCCTTCTCCGCCAGCTCCACTTGACGGGCCACATCTCCGTCCGCCGTACACACAATGGCGCTGATTCCGGCGGCGTTGAACCGGTAGCTGAAGTCGTGGTCCTGGAGCTGGTTGGTGGCGGGCACGGCAATGGCTCCCAGCTTGTGCAGGCCCAGAATAGCGAACCAAAACTGATAGTGCCGTTTCAGCACCAGCATCACCCGGTCCCCGCGGCGGATGCCCAGGGCCTTGAAGTAGTTGGCCGCACGGCTGGAGGCGCGGCTCATATCCTCAAAAGTGAACCGCCGCTCGTTTTTGTCCTTGTCCAGATGGAGCATAGCCAGCTTATCCGGATATTTGGCGGCAATACCGTCCACGCAGTCGAAGGCGAAGTTGAAGCGGTCCGCATTGGGGAAGGCGAGGGACTGGAGGACGCCTTGACCGTCCTCCACAGCGCGGATGAAATCCCGGCAGACATAGTCCTCGCTGGTCCGGGCCTGGACGATGGACTGCCGGACCGCCTTCTCGTCGGTCTTCTCGCCGGAGATGACCACGGCGCAGAATTCGCAGGGTTTTCCGCCGACGGCAATCATGCCGTGGGGGGTGGAGGAATTGTAGAGGATGCTGTCGCCCTCCCCCAGAATCTCCGTGTGCTCCCCGATCTGCACCCGCAGCTGTCCGGAGAGGATGATATCGAACTCCTGGCCCGCGTGGGTGGTGAGATGGATGGGCCGGTGCTGCTGGGCCTCGTCGTAGTCATAGGTGACATAGTACGGCTCTGCCAGCTTATTGCGGAAGAAGGGGGCCAGGTTGCTGATCTCGATGCCCGGCTCCTTGGCGGTCTGCTGGCCCTGTCCCCGGCGGGTGACGGTGTAGCTGCTCAGATGGGCGCTGTGGCCCTCCAGCAGGTCTGTCAGGCCGATGCCGAAGGCCAGAGAACACTTGTGGATAAACGTAAAGGGCAGGTCGGTTCTGGCGGCCTCGTAGTCCCGGTACTGGTCTAGTGTCAGATCGGTCCTCTGGGCCATTTCCAACTCGCTGAAGCCGCAGATGCCCCGCATTTCGCGGATGCGGAACGCTACCTCCAGCAGCTGTGTGTTGACATGTGTGGTGTCCATACGGCGTTCCTCCTGGAAAACAGAAATTTGGTTCTGGGCGATGGTATGAAGCAGGGGGAGGGCGTGCTGCTGAAAGAAAAAAGCCCGTCTCAAAGAAACATCTTTGAGACGAGCCATTGTTCGACAATGTACCCGCGGTACCACTCAAATTGCGCTCAAAGAGCGCCCCTTCAGGCTCCAGCAAGCCCTATGCACTAACGCGGCAGCAACGGGAGGCATCTACTTATTCCCAGGAATGTTCGGACCTCCAGCTCGGAAGGGATGGGACTATGAGGCGGCTGCTGCCAGGCTTCCACCACTGCCCGGCTCTCTGCAAACAGGTCGGCCTCGTCCGTCTTCGTCATCGCTTTTCTATTCACTTCCCCTGCACTTTACACCTTCTTTCCCCATTTGTCAAGTCTTTTTTTCTTCCTGCAAAAATTCGAAAACGTCAAGGGTTAAATGCAGAAAAATCTAAAATACTTTTTTTGTGCATTATTCACAAAAGCGATTCTATCCCCTCAATACCGGCCTCCTGGGCAAGCTCCAGCAACAAATATTAACTCATTCAAATACCGTGTCCAGCCGGTCCCGCCTGTTGAAAAAAACGTCCGGCAGGGGTATAATGAATTTCGGAAATTGTTGCCGTTTTGATGCAGGAACGATGTAAATTGACCGGAAGAATATCTAAGGAGGGATATCTGCCGTGATACAAGTGCTGATTGTGGAGGACGAAAAGCCCATTTCCAGCCTCATCCGCCTGACTCTGACCAAGGAGGGGTATGCCTGCACCTGCGCCTACGACGGCGCGGAGGCTGCGGACCTGCTGGAGAACAATCCCTACGACCTGATTCTGCTGGACGTGATGCTGCCCCATGTGGACGGCTTTGAGCTGATGGAGTACATACGCCCCCTGGAGATTCCCGTTATCTTCATCACCGCCGTGGACTCCGTGTCCAACCGGGTCAAGGGCCTGCGGCTGGGGGCGGAGGACTACATCGTCAAGCCCTTCGAGACCATCGAGCTGCTGGCCCGGATCGACGTGGTGCTGCGCCGCTATCAGAAGTGCAACACGGTGCTGGAGACCGGCGGCCTGACCATCGACACCCGCTCCATGCAGGTGTGGCGGGACGGCAGGGAGATCAGCCTCACAAAAACCGAGTACGAGCTGCTGCTGCTCTTTGCCCGCAACCCCCGCCGGGCCATGTTCCGGGAGACCATTTACGAGCGGGTCTGGGGCGGGACGTACCCGTACGGCAGTAAGGCTGTGGACCTGCATATCCAGCGGATGCGGAAGAAGGTCGGGTGGGAACAGACGTTAAAAGCCGTCAATAAGGTCGGCTACCGGCTGGAAGTGTAACTATGAAATTTCGTATTAAAATGACCCTGTGTATGCTGTCGCTGCTGTCCGTGCTCTTCGGCGCAGGGGGGAGCCTGCTCATAGCGGAGTCCTTCCAGGACACTCTGGAGCGGGAAAAGGAGGCCGCCTTCGCCTCCTGCCGCATGGTGTGGACGGCCCTTCAGATTGTCAACGGCCTGGACCCCTACCTGGACGGCGACGCCCTGGCCCAGACCATGGACCAGCTCTACGAGCAGGACCGGACCGGGTGGGCGGCGCTGCGCCTGCGCACGGAGAAGGACACGCTGTACAGCGTGGAGACCGGCGCGGCCCGCCTCCTGCAAAGCAAAGAGCTGCCCAAGCCGGGCAGCTGCCTGTTTGATATTGCGGCGGACGCGGACGGCGCGCGGTATCTGCTGCTGCACAGCGCGGTGGAAACCAGCGGCGACGTGCTGTACCTCCAGACCGCCCACGATATCTCCGCGCTCTACACCACCCGCCAGAATCAACAGCAGACCTATCTGCGGATTTTCAGCGTGATGGTTCTGCTGTGCGCGGCGTTGTCCTACACCGTGTCCAAGGCCCTGACCCGGCCTCTGGCGGGGCTGAGCCAGGCGTCCCGCGCCATCGCCTCCGGCAGTTTTTCCAGCCGTGCGCCAGTGCTGTCGGAGGACGAAATCGGGGCGGTGTCGGCGGATTTCAACGCCATGGCAGCGCAGATGGAGGAGACGATCTCCCAGCTGCACCAGGCGGTAGAGCGGCAGGAGCGGTTTGTGGGGAGCTTCGCCCATGAGATGAAGACCCCTATGACCAGCCTCATCGGTTACGCCGAGCTCCTGCGCAGCGGCACCCTGACCCCCGATGAACAGAGCGAGGCCACCGGCTACATCTATTCCGAGGGCAAGCGGCTGGAGAATCTGTCCCGGAAGCTGCTGGAGTTGCTGGTGCTGAAGCGGGGGGACCTGCCGCTGGTGGAGGTGTCCCCGGCGGACCTGATCGGGGAGCTGGTGGAGCGGCTGCGGCCCCTGTTCGCCAAGACCGGCGTCACATTGTCCAGCGACTGCCGGAAGGGGACGTGCTATCTGGAGCCGGACCTGGTCTGGTCGCTGCTGCTGAATCTGACGGACAACGCACAGAAAGCGCTGGTACAGGGCGGACACATCCGGTACCAGTGCGACATGCTGGACGACGGCTGCCGCATCCAGGTGGCGGACAATGGCCGGGGCATCCCCGCCGGCGCCCTGGACCATCTGACAGAGGCATTCTACCGGGTGGACAAGGCCCGGAGCCGGAAGCAGGGCGGGTTCGGACTGGGACTGGCGTTGTGTCAGGAGATCGCCCTGCTGCACAACGGGTCCATTGCCTTTGCCAACCAGCCCGCCGGAGGAGCCTGCGTGACGGTGGAGCTGCGGGGAGGGAGGCCATGAAAAAAGGGAAGCGGTGGGGGTTGCCGCTGCTGGCTGTGCTGCTGACGGCGGCGGGGGCCGCAGGACCCTATATGACCTCCGCCATGCAGGACGCGCGGGTGGAGGGGGCGTCGGAAATCTGGGCCGTTGACCCGGTGAACCTGACCCTGAACAGCGGAGCCGTGCAGGAGACGCTGCGGCTGCTGGCAGGGTCTACCAGCGAACTGGAGTGGAGCGGAAACACCAATCTGACGCCGGAGGAGGCGGGCAGCGCGGCAAAGGAGACTCTCCGGCTGTTGGAGGAAAGAGGCCTCGTTACCCTCGTGCCGGATTCTATACTGGCGCCGGATGCCGGCGGCTATGTCCCCGTTTATACGGAACCCCGTCTCGTCATGTCCAGGGACGAGAGCAACCTCTCCGCTGTGGTGTGGACTTGCTGGATCGAGTCGATGCCGGGCAACTGGATCTTTATTGACGATGAGACGGGCAAGATGGTCCAGACCTTCCTGTTTGCGGCGGACCCGGGACAGACGTTGAACAAAGCCGTCATCGGCTGGACCCAGGACCCGGAGCAGACCTTCAAAACGGCGGAGCAGTGGCGGGTCTTCCTGTCGGAGTATTACGGCATGGAGATGCTTTTGGGCGAATCAGTGCGGGAAGAATGGGAGGATTGGGAGGATTGGTACAGCAGCCTCTTCACTCTGTCCTTCGACGCGGGCACGGCGCGGCTGACGCTGCTGGGGAACGGGGATGTGTACTTCAATTCTTGACAGTTCCGATGCCGGCCCAGACCGGCGGGGAGGGAGCCATGAAAAAGGTAAAACGGTTGGTTCTGCCGCTGCTGGCGGCGCTGCTGACAGCGGCAGGGGCCGCAGGACCTTATATGACATCCGCCATACAGGACGCGCGGGTGGCGGGCAAGTCGGAAACCTGGGCCGTTGACCCGGTGAACCTGACCCTGAACAGCGGAGCCGTACAGGAGACGCTGCGGCTGCTGGCAGGGTCTACCAGCGAGCTGGAGTGGAGTGGAAACACCAATCTGACATCGGAGGAGGCGGGCAGCGCGGCAGAGGAGGCTCTCCGGCTGATGGAGGAAAGCGGTCTCGTTACCCTCGTGCCGGCTGTTATGCCGGATGACGGCGGCTATGTCCCCGTTTATACGGAACCCCGTCTCATCATGTCCATGGACGAGAGCAATCTCTCCGCTGTGGTGTGGATTTGTTGTGTCGAGTCGATGCCGGGCAACTGGATCTTTATTGACGACGAGACGGGCAAGATGGTCCGGACCTTCCTGTTTGTGACGGACGCGGGGCAGATCGTGAACCAAGCCGACAGCAGCTGGACCCAGGACCCGGAGCAGACCTTCAAGACGGCGGAGCAGTGGCGGGTATTCCTGTCGGAGTATTATGACATGGAGATGCTTTTCCACGAATCGGAGCAAAAAAATGACAATTACAGCAACGTTTTCAATCTGAACTTTGACAGAGGCACAGTGCGGCTGGAGTTTGTTTGGGATGGGGATGTGTACTTCAATTCCTAACAGTTCCGATGCCGGTTTGATGCCGGAGCGATACCAATTCTATCAAAACCCATGCTATCCTGTGGTCATAATCAAGAGACAGGAAGGTGTTGACCATGATGTACCAAAGAGAGGTTTCCGTTCCCATCGAGCCATACCGCCGTCCGGCAGGCAATCTGGAGTCCATACCGCCGGCGCGTCCCCGCAGGCGGCGGAGAAGACGGCGGGGCCTGTCCCGCTTTCTGGCCACGTTCTGCGTACTGATGACGGTGTGCATCCTGCTGGCCAACGCTTTCGCCGCAGAACCGGATACATCGGGACCGGACGCGCCGCCGCTGCCCCTGACCGCGCCGGTGGTGTCCATCGCGGGCCAGGAGCCGGATATTCCGGCATCGCCTGGGGAGGAAAGCGACTGGCGGCTGACGCTGGTCAATCCCTGGAATGCGCTGCCGGAGGGATATACGGTGGAGCTGAAGGAGCTGTCGAACGGACACGCGGTGGACGAGCGGTGCTATCCGGATTTGCAGGACATGCTGGACGCCTGCCGGGAGGCGGGGCTGTCGCCGCTGATCTGTTCCTCCTACCGGTCCTATGAGAAGCAGAAGTCCCTGTATCAGAACAAGATCGACCGGCTCAGGACCCAGGGGTACTCTGCGAAGGAGGCCCAGGAGGAGGCCGGTAAAGCGGTGGCGGCGCCGGGGACCAGCGAGCATCAGCTGGGATTGGCGGTGGATATTGTGGATGTGTCAAATCAGAATCTGGACAACTCCCAGGAGCAGACCGCCGTTCAGAAATGGCTGATGAAGCACAGCTGGGAGTATGGATTCATTCTCCGGTATCCCAATGATAAAAGCGAGATAACGGGGATTATTTATGAGCCGTGGCATTACCGCTATGTGGGCAAGGAAGCGGCGGCGGAAATCCAGGCCCAGGGCGTCTGCCTGGAGGAGTATTTGGAGATGGCGGATTGACCGTCCCATTGCTTTTATCAAAGAATCCAGTTAAAAAGAGAACGGCGCAGCCTGTGCTGCGCCGTTCTCCTGTTTTTTGAAAGAAAAGGTATCAGGCTGCTCCGCCGCTCAGCGGCGCATTCACCTCCGCGTCAAAGGCGGCCACCGCCTCCGCGATATCCTCGCCCCGCCCTACCTTTTGCAGCATGTTCCACCACGCGGTCCGCGCTGCCGTCCAGTTGGGCGTAACCTGGTAATAATCGCCCTCATAGGGGATAAAGATACTGTATTCCGTCATCAGGGCATCGTTGGCGTAGATATTCTCCCAATCCCGCACAGGCCAGAAACTGGTCATCTGTACCGCGCGGGTGTATGCCTCGCCGCGGGTGACATAGCGGATAAACGCCTTTGCCGCCGCAATCCGGGCCTCATCCCCATTGTCGAACACCCCCAGGCCCCAGATTCCTCCCTGCAGCCGGGGCGTTCCGCTGCTGGTGGGAAAGGCCATAGGCAGAATACGGAAATTCAGGTCCGGATTTTTGACTGTGTGCATGACCTCCAGGGAGCAGTTCCAGCAGAAGGCCATCGCCAGCTCCCCATGGCAGAACCGGTCAATCTCCCCCGCGCCCGCAAGTTCGGGGTCGAAGTCAATGCCGTCCAGACTGCGCAGCAGCTCCAACGCCTGGATATTTTCCGCACTGGCCACTGTGTACCGGGTGTGGTCCGCGTTGGTAAAGGACCCGCCGAAGAGATTGTTCACCAGCGCACGGGTACCCTGGTCGCCGCCCTGTCCGCCGCAGTAGACCACGCCTGCCTGCTCCTGTCCGTAGTCCCGCAGGGCCTGCACCGCGCTGACAAACCCCTCTGTGGTCCAGGTCCGGCTCTCCAGGTCCAGGTACTGCAGTGCGCCCGCCGCCTCAAACAGGTCGTAGTTGATTGCCATGCAGTGCGCGCTGGTGCAGACGGGATAGATATAGTACGCGCCGCTGCTGTGCCGGCAAGCTTCCCGGATGGAGGGATAAATTTCATCGCTGGGCTCCTCCGCCCACAGATCGGACAGATCCGCCATCAGTCCCTGTCCGCCCCAGCCGGCCACCAGACGCTCCGGACTCTCAAAGACCAAATCCGGCGCCGCGCCGCTGGCAATTGCCTGGCTGATTTTTTCGTCCCCGGTGTCATAGTCCAGGTACTCCATGGACACCAGGATATCCGGATGGGCCTTTCGGAAGCCCGCCACCAGGTTGGATACCGACGTAGGCGTCCCCCAGTCGCCCACCGGATAGCACCAGAGTGTGATTTCCACAGGCGTCTGCTCCACGGCATCCTGGGGCCCGGCGCCTGCCGGACTGCTGCCGCAGGCGCTCAGGCACGCGGCTGCCAGCAGGACAAGCAGCCAGACGCAGCGTTTTCTCATAGGTATACCTCCCTCTGTCTCCAAACCGCTCCTGTACCCTGCCCGTTTCCCGCGCTCAGCGGCGCATGTATTTCTCCATCAGCCGGGAGATTTCTCCCATATCAATCGGCTTGGGCGTGTGATCGTTCATCCCGCAGGCGAGACAGCGCTGGACGTCGTCGTAAAATGCGTCCGCGCTGACAGCGATAATGGGAATTTCCTCCGCATCTGTCCGGGGCAGATGCCGGATGGCCTGGGCCGCTTCAAATCCGGACATCAGGGGCATCCGTAAATCCATGAGCACGATGTCGTACCAGTTGACGGCGGACTGCTGGAATTTATCCACGCATACGTGGCCGTTTTCCGCCCAATCCACCTCCATGCCCATCTCCTGGAGCAGTTCGCTGGCAATCTCATAGTTCAGCTCGTTGTCCTCCGCCAGCAGCACGCGCCTGCCGGTGAAATCCATCTGCTCCTCCTGTTCCCGCTCCGGCTCCTGTAATGGGGCGCCGTCCGCAGCGTACTGGCGCAGGCTGTAGTACAGCGCGGAGCGGAACAGGGGCTTTGCCGCGCAGCCTGCGATCCCGGCGGCCCGGGCGGCATCCTCCGCCTCGCTCCAGTCCCCGCAGTAGAGGGCCAGAATGGGAACGCCCAGCTGCCGCAGGGTCCGGACGGACGCCTCCTCTGGCGGCTCCCAGTCCAGCAGGACAATCTGGTACGGCTGGCCCCGTTCCCGGCGGGCCAGGCCCAGGGCCAGACCTTCGGCGGCGTCAGCCGCTCCCTCCGCCTGCAGGCCGATGGAGGCGAGCATTTCCAGCGCGGCGCCCCGGATCTGGCTGTCCGGGTCGATCACCAGCACGTTCCGTTCCGGCAGGCGCAGCTCCGGCTCCTGGACATGGGTTTTCTCCAGGTCCAGAATTACGCGGAAGGCGCTGCCCTGTCCGGGCGCGCTCGCCACCTCGATTGTGCCGCCCATGGCGCTGACGATGTGCTTGGTAATGGTGAGGCCCAGGCCGGAACCGGCGGCCTTCCGCACGCGGGTGGAGTCCTCCCGGACGAAGGGCTCAAAAATTTTCTCCTGCAGCTCCGGCGACATCCCTGCGCCGTTGTCCTTCACCACCATATGGGTACGGATGTATGCGCCGCCCTTGGGGGATGGCTCCTGATAAAGCAACAGCTGGATTTCTCCGCCCGCCGGGGTAAATTTGATGGCGTTGCCCAGCAGGTTCAGCAGAATCTGGGTCAGGCGCACAGTGTCGCTCAGCACGTTCTCATAGGGGATATTGCGGGTATAGACATTGAATGTCTGTCCCTTCTCCTGGGTCTGGGGCCGGACCAGGGGCAGCAGACCGGAGATGGTCTTCTCCAGAGAGACGGACTCGGTCCGGATGCCAAGGTCGCCCCGCTCGATTTTGGACATATCCAGCATGTCGTTGAGCAGGCCCAGCAGGTGGCGGCTGGAGACATTGATCTTTTTCAGGCAGGAGCGGACCTGGGATGTATTGTTCAGGTTGGCGATGGCCACAGCGGTCATGCCCATGATGCCGTTCATGGGGGTGCGGATATCGTGGCTCATGTTGGAGAGGAACTCGCTTTTCACCTGGCTGGCCCGCTCGGCGGTACGCCGGGCCTCATCCAGGTCCCGTACCTGCTGGCGGGTCATACGGAAGTATTGGAAGAATACCAGCAGCAGCAGGCCCAGGATCAGGATGCAGCCCCCCAGGGACACCATCGTCCAGTGCAGGCCCATGCTGGAGATGGTCCGGTCCATGGTATTATAGGGCATATACAACAGCAGATACCAGCCGGAGTTGGGCAGGGGGGAACAGTAGATGTGCCAGCGGCCTGAATCCAGCTCCACCTGTCCGGTAAAATCCTCCTGGACGTTCATTTCGCTGCGCATCTGGGAAACAAAGTCCTCCGGGGTCTGACCGTCCAGGGGGCGGTACAGGGACTTGGCCCGGTCGAAGTAGTTGACCGTATCCTCCATGCCGCCGCCCCGGATAATCATGCTGCCGTCCTGGCGGATAATGGAGTAGTCGGCCATCGCGCTGTCCATATTGACGGTCAGGGTTTCCCGGAGCCGCTGGGTGGGGCGGCAGGCCACCAGCGCCAGGCTCTTCTGTCCATCGTGGAGCGTATACGAGGCGGGGACGGCCAGCAGGACCACTTCCATGCCGTTTTCATCCCAGCCTGCGCCCACCTGCTCCTCGCCCCGGTAGAGGGAGGTCCGGAAGGAGTCCGCCAGGCGGAGGTCCAGCTGGGGGCCGTAGATCATGTCGAACTCCCCCTCGTCCGTGTAAAAGGCCAGATACTCAAAGCCTCTGGCACGGGCGATATGGGACAGGGAGATCCGGGTCACGGCGGAGTCCGGACTGCGCTGGGGCGGCACGGCGTCCACCAGGCCGGCCACCTGGCTCAGCCGCAGCTCCATGGTGGTGCCGAAGTGAGCGGAGACCTGCTTGCTGATTCCGGACATATAGATGATGCCGATATCTGTGATTGCATTGGCGCCCATGCTGCTGTTCCAGACAGCCTGGACGCTGAAGACGAATATACAAAAAACGGAAAGCAGCGCCAGACTGGTCATTAAAAAGCGCGTGATTCTGTTCTCCATTGTCGAAATCTCCTTCCGGACGGTCCGTCCAGGGGGACGGCGGCGTCCTGCCTGCTGGGCAATCCTGGGAATAGTATACCACAATCATGGACGCGGTTCAACATGATTTATAAGAATTCTTAGAAATTGCGGGGTTCCCGCCCTGCCGGGGACGCATCCGAAGGGCCGCTCTGGGCTTCTGAAAGCCGTATCCCTCCAGTATATGAAGGAAGTCCGCAAAAGGGGAGGCGGCAGAGGCCCGCCTGCTGCCGGAAAGGCAAAAACACGCCCCGGCGAACCCTGCATGCGCGGGGACCGCCGGGGATGATCCGCGTTAAAATCGCGCCGTTTCTCCGTCAGTTGAGGAAATCCTTCAATTTTTTACTTCTGCTGGGGTGGCGGAGCTTGCGCAGGGCCTTGGCCTCAATCTGCCGGATCCGCTCGCGGGTGACATTGAACTCCTTGCCCACCTCCTCCAGCGTCCGGGTGCGCCCGTCCTCAATGCCGAAGCGCAGCTTCATCACCTTCTCCTCCCGCGGCGTCAGCGTGCTCAGCACGTCCACCAACTGCTCTTTGAGCAGGGTAAAGCTGGCGGCCTCGCTGGGCTCGCTGGCTCCCTCGTCGGGGATGAAGTCGCCCAGATGGCTGTCCTCCTCCTCGCCGATGGGGGTCTCCAGGCTGACCGGCTCCTGGGCGATTTTCATAATCTCCCGCACCTTGTCCACCGGCATGTTCATCTCCTCGGCAATCTCCTCCGGGGAGGGGTCGTGGCCCAGCTCCTGGAGCAGCTGCCGGGACACCCGGATGACCTTGTTGATGGTCTCCACCATATGGACCGGAATACGAATGGTGCGGGCCTGGTCGGCGATGGCCCGCGTGATGGCCTGACGAATCCACCAGGTAGCGTAGGTGGAGAACTTGTAGCCCTTGGTGTAGTCGAATTTCTCCACCGCTTTGATCAGGCCCAGGTTGCCCTCCTGAATCAAGTCCAGAAACAGCATTCCCCGGCCCACGTACCGCTTGGCGATGGACACCACCAGACGCAGATTGGCTTCCGCCAGCTTCTGCTTGGCGCGCTCCCCGGCCTTGGCCAGCCGCTGCAGCTCCTTCAGGGCCACCGGGTCCAGGTCGCCGGATTCCAGGCTGTCCAGCTGCTCCTGGGCCAGATTCCCCGCGCTCATTTTCTGGGCCAGTTCAATCTCCTCGTTGGGGTCCAGCAGGGAGACCTTGCCGATTTCCTTCAGGTACATGCGCACCGGGTCGTCGATGGAAAAGCTGTCCACCAGGGTGTTGGGATCGACCAGCTCCTCCTCCTCGATCTCCGCGATCTCGTCGATCCGGGGCTCCACGTCGTCCGGCAGTTCCGGCAGGATGTCCTCCTCGCTGCCGATCTCAATGGACAGCGACTCCAGGGAGTCGTATATTTTCTCCATCTGGGAGCTGTCCAGGTCGATCTCGTCCAGCACCTCCATCATCTCGGTGGAATCCAGCCGGCCCCGCTTTTTCCCGCGGGCGAAGAGATCCATAATCCGCTCATTGCTGTTGAGCAGGTCGGCGGCAGGCAGTCCTGCCGCCACCTTCTCCGGCAGCCTGGCGTATTTCTTTTCGCTCTCAGCCTTGTTCTGTTCTTCTTTTTTCTTGCTCATTTCGCTTTCCTCCATAGCCCTTTTTCTCTTTTGAACGCTCCACCGCCGCCCGCAGGGGGTCTGCGCTCTGGCGCCGTTTTTCTGCGGCTCTCTCTATTGCGCGTATGTAATCGCCCATGGCCCTGCCGGCCTGGGACATGCTCGCCGGACGCTGCAGGATTTCCGCCAGCCTGCCGATCTCCCCCGGCTCGCAGCTGCCGGACAGGCTGTCCAGGGACACGGTCCGGCCCGCTCCATACGCCTCCCGCAGCAGCCGGTACACCTTGCCCAGCCAGGGAGAGCTGAAGTCCTCCTCCTCCAGCGGACCGCACTGTCCGGCCAGGGCGGGGTCCGTCAGCAGCAGCTGCACCACCCCCTCCTCCGCCGCCGCGGAGGGGATGTCGGTATAGCGGAGGGCGCGGTCCTTCGGCTGGCGGAGCGCCGGGATATTCAACGCTTCTTTTTGCAGCTCCCGCTTTTCCTGCCCCCGCTTTCTGCCCCGGAGTCGTTTTACCTCCAGCAGCATGGCCTCGCGGGAGATGCCCGCCTTTTCCGCCGCCCGCCCCGCGTAGACCTCCCGCTCCACGGCGTTGGGCAGGGAGGCGATGAGCTGGCAGACCTCGCCGGAATAGGCCAGCCTGCCGTCCTGGTCCGTCAGGTCGTACTTGGAGGCAATGGCCTCCATACGGTAGTCCAGCTGCTTCTCGCTGCCGTTGAGGAGAGACTCAAAGGCGGCGGGACCCTGGAATTTGATAAAGTCGTCCACATCCTGTTTCACATAGGCCCCGTCCGCCAGGCGGCGGGGGAGCTGGAGAACCCGGACGGTGAACTCGCTGTTTTTCAGCAGGTCGATGTTCTTCTGCGTGGCCGCCTGCCCGGCGCTGTCGTTGTCGTAGCAGAGGACCAGCTCCTTGGTATAGCGGCTGAGCAGCCGGGTCTGCTCCACCGTGAGGGCGGTGCCCATGGAGGCCACCGCGTTGTCAAACCCCGCCTGATGGAGGGTGATGACGTCGATATTCCCCTCGCAGAGAATAAAGTTGGGACGCTTGGTTTTTTTGGCAAGGTTGATGCCGTACAGATTGCGCCGTTTGCTGTAGACGATGGTCTCGGTGGTGTTCATATACTTAGGCTCGGATTTGTCCAGCACCCGACCGCCGAAGGCCACGATCTCCCCCCGCACGTCCACCACTGGGAACATGAGCCGGTTTCGGAACTTGTCGTACAGCCGGCCCTTCTGATTCTGCACCACCAGCCCTGCGGCCAGCAGCTCCGCTTTGGTGTAACCCTTGTCCAGCATGGCGGACAGCAGTCCGTCCCAGCTGTCCAGAGCCGCGCCCAGACCGAAGTCCATGGCAGTTTTCCGGCGGATGCGCCGCCGGTTCAGGTATGCCGCCACCGCCGCGCCCTCCGGACGGGAGAGGTTCTGGTAATACCACCGGGCGGCGTCCTTGTTCAGAGCCAGCACCCGCTGGCGGCGGCGTCCCTCCTCCTGACCGGCGTTGTCCTCCGGCACGTCCATGTTGGCCCGCTTGGCGAGAAAACGCACGGCGTCGGGAAAGGAGAGGTTTTCGATCTCCATAATGAATTTGAACACGCCGCCGCCGTTCCCACAGCCAAAGCAGTGGTACATCTGCTTATCCGGGGCCACGGAAAAGGAGCCGGTCTTTTCATTGTGGAACGGGCAGAGACCGAAATAGTTGCTGCCCTTCTTCGTCAGGGCGACATAGGAGGAGACCACATCCAGAATGTCGCTGCGGCTGGACAGCTCGTCCAAAAAATGCTGCGGGAATGCCATTGGCTTCCACACCTCCCGCGTGAATGAATAATCCTAATTAAAGTATACGACATCATGGGCGCAATTCCTCCTCCCAAAGCAAATTTTTTCAAAAAAAATTTTTTCCATACAGGAATTTCAGAAAAATTACCAAAAAAGCAAAAAATCTCTTCCAGCAAAAGGGGTATTTGTGCTAAAATAGCAAGACAAACGGAAGGGAGAAAGGCGATGGAACTGGTTGTATACGGCGCGGTCGGGCCAAAGGAGAGCGAACGGGAGCTGGCTTACCGCCTGCTGGAGCTGGCGCTGCAGAGGGAATACGGGCTGGAAAGCCTGCCGGAAATCCGGCGGGCGGCAGGCGGCAAGCCGTATTTTCCCCAGTATCCCCACATTCATTTCAATCTCAGCCACAGCCGCGGCGCGGCGGTAT
The DNA here is from genome assembly GCA_022800665.1 of Oscillospiraceae bacterium. GTDB lineage: Bacteria > Bacillota > Clostridia > Oscillospirales > Oscillospiraceae > Pelethomonas. The sequence continues at coordinate 12,058 of JAAWQS010000015.1, read as the reverse complement.
GCGCGCTGTCCGGCGAGCCGGTGGGGGTGGATGTGGAGCTGCTGCGCCCTCCGCCCCGGCGTCTGGCGGGGGAGATGGGGGCGGAGGAATTTTTCCGGCTCTGGACGGCAAAGGAGGCAGCGGTGAAGCGGCGGGGCCTGGGGATCGCCGCCCTGCGGCGGCAGGAGCCGGACGGGCAGTGCCGGTGTCTGGAGGACTTTCTGCCCGGATGCGTGGTCACGGTCTGCCCGGCGGACGGGCCGGTGCGGACGGTCTCCATCGCGTCTGTATAGCCCCCGCCGCAGAGGGCCGTCTGTCTGCTCAACAAAACTCTTTGTTTTTATGGATATTTACTGACACCGCAAAAGAAATACCGAACGGCAAAAGAGATACGGGAATGCTTACCAGACCTACAAGCGGATGCCGCAAATTCATTTCACCTGTTACCGGGGGTTCGTCTAAAATCAAAAGTTTTGGATGGTGTGCGAACGCTGCCGCAATAGAAAGCTTTGCTTTCATGCCCAATGTTTCATACTTTTTTGCCAGCCCTGATACGGTCAATGCTTTCTGTCCATCGTCAATCCTCCTCATACAAAAGGGTAAGTAAGTTTATCAGTTTGTCCAGCTTAATGCTGGAAGAGCGGGCAATCTCGACTGCTTCAGTGAATTTTTCTTCAATTTTTTTCTGCTGTTCTTCTAAATAGAAATCTTGATTCTGCGCCGATACATAACACCCTTTTCCTGCCGTAGTTTCGATAAAACCGTCCTCCTGCAGCGTGGAATATGCTTTCTGAACAGTCAAAATGCTGATATGCAGCGATTTTGCCAGAGAGCGTACTGAAGGAATTGCTTCGCCGGTTTTTAATTCTCCGCTCATAATCGCCGCTTTAATCTGCGTAGAAATTTGCTCATATAAGGGCCGGCTCGCCTTATTGCTTACTATGATTTCCAACTTCTCACCACCATCCCGTTCTATACTGTTATATAGTATCATAAACAGTATAGAACAGATTGGCCGAATTGTCAATAGAGATAATAAAAAGCAGGGCGCCCGGCTGGTTTGGCCTGCTTCCTTTCCCGTTTTCCTTTGCCACAGTTTTGGTCCGTCAAGAGGGTTGACAGACCGCAGAATACCAGTTATACTATTCTCATCCGCATACTCGTCCGGTAGGTAAGGCTACCGCAGGGATATGGATCGCTGCCGCAAAAAGATGGAGACATTTTGCGCTGGTTTGAACAGGTCTTGTCGAACAGCAAGGCATGACCTAATGCGATTTCACCGCCCTGCGAAGCTAAAGCTTGAACGGCGGCTGTGATTGTGTCTTCACGCGCACCCGCTGTCCGGGTGCGCGTTTTTTGTGCGGAAATCAGGACAAAGCGAGGTGAATGAGATGGACGCCGGCAGCCGAAGGCCAGACAAGATTCCCCATATACGCCAGGACAGCCGCTCCGTCTGTCTTGGATAGAAGCGTTTTGTCCGGCCTCCCTGCCAACCTTGGAGCTGCTGCTCCAAATCAAGCAAGGAGGTATGAAAGATGATGAAATATACAGAAAATTATGGCTCTGCGCCCCTGAGCCGGGACACGGTTGCCGCCATCATGTGGGCCGGTCCGGTTATGCTGTCCCCGGCGGCGCAGGTCAATGAAGCTATCGAGCGGGTGCGGCAGGCAGGTCTGCCCCAGCCGGGAATGAACAGCTGCTATGTGGTTGCAGAGGACGGCGTCCTGCTGGGAGCGTTAAGCCTGCGGGACCTGCTGCTGAACGGGGGCGGCATACAGGTGGGGACCATCATGACCCGCCCCTTTGTCACCGTGCAGCCGGAGGACGACCAGGAACTGGCAGCGCAGTTGATGGATGAATTCGATCTTCTGGAACTGCCGGTGGTGGACAGCGGCAACCGCCTGCAGGGTGTGGTCACGGCGGATGACGCCATGAGCGTACTCACGGAGGAGGCTACGGAGGACATGGAAGTCATGAACGCCATCACGCCGTCAGAGCGGCCCTATTTAGAGACGCCCGCAGTCCGCCTGTTCCTCAGCCGCATCCCCTGGCTCCTGCTGCTGATGCTGTCCGCCGCCTTTACCGGCGGGATTATCGCCCATTTCGAGGATGCCCTGGCGGCGCAGGCGGCCCTGACCGCCTTTATTCCTATGCTCATGGACACCGGCGGCAACTGCGGCAGTCAGTCCTCTGTCACGGTCATCCGTGGACTGAGCCTGGGGCAGATTCGTTTTGGCGACTGGCTGAAAGTGGTGTGGAAGGAACTGCGCATTGGGTTCCTGTGCGCCCTGACGCTGGCGGCGGTGAATTTGTTCCGGCTGCAGCTCTGCGGCACGCCCTTGGATGTCGCGGCGGTAGTCAGCCTGGCCTTGGGCGTCACGGTCATGATTGCCAAGCTCATCGGCTGCACCCTGCCGGTAGCCGCAAAAAAGCTGGGGTTCGATCCCGCCGTCATGGCCAGTCCCTTTATTACAACCCTGGTGGATGGGGTCTCCCTGCTCGCCTATTTCCGCTTGGCTGTGCGGCTGTTGGAGATGTGAGGCATACATTTGCCATTGACTCCGGTTCTGACATAACCTGTCTGAAGACAACGTACATTCTGCTTTTGTATAACTATTTTCAACTACTGTTTTGCGCTGGTTTGCGGGTATTATAGCAATCCTCAAGTCCGATGCTGCCGTTTTCAATACATTGCACGGACGCCTGCCCAGGGAAATTCTCCCTTGTCATCCAGAAAAAAAAGTGGTACACTACCCATGGTGAAGTTGATAGCGATGCAGCCGCAGGTGCAAAATAAGAACAGCTTTCATTATGAGGAGGAAATTATGAAACAAGCAGTTATGTTTGGCGCCGGCAATATCGGACGCGGGTTCATCGGAGCGCTTCTGGAGCGCAGCGGCTGGCACGTCACGTTTGCGGATGTGGCGGAGCCTCTGCTCAACGCCATCAATACCCAGAAACGCTATACGGTACACATCCTTGACCAAGTCTGCGACGAGTGGGAAGTGGAAAATATCAGCGCCGTTTCGTCCACCGGCGATGAGATCGTCCCCGCCATCGCGGCCTGCGATCTGGTGACGACCGCCGTTGGCCCCCTGGTCATCCCCCGCATCGCTAAGCCCATCGCCGCCGGTATTCAGGCCCGGATGAACGCAGGTAATAAGACCCCTATGAATATTATCTGCTGTGAAAACGGCATCCGGATTACCTCCCGCCTGAAGGCCGACGTCCTGGCCCTGCTCAACGAGCAGGAGACCGCCTTTGCCGGCGAGTGCATCGGCTTCGTAGACTGCGCGGTGGACAGAATCTGCCCCAAGCCGGCCTATGACAATCCCCTTGACGCGGCTGTGGAGGAGTACACGGAGTGGGACGTGGAGCGTTCCGCCTGGAAGGGCGAGCTGATTGAGATCAAGGGCATGACCTATGTGGACAACCTCATGGCCTGCCTGGAGCGCAAGCTCTTTACCCTCAACAGCGGTCACGCTATCTGCGCTTATCTGGGCTCTCTCAAAGGGTACGAGACCATTCTCCAGAGTATTCAGGACCCCGCCATCGGCAAGATCGTCCATCAGGCCATGAAGGAGAGCGGGGAAGGTCTGATTAAGGAATTTTCCTTTGACCCGGACGCCCACCACGCCTATGTGGACCGTATCTTCAGCCGCTTCCAGAATCCCCACCTCAAGGACGAGGTAGGCCGGGTAGGCCGGGAGCCCATCCGTAAGCTCTCCCCTGCCGACCGCCTCATTAAGCCCCTGACCACCACGTACAACTACGGCCTGCCGGTAGACCATCTGATCTTCGGCGCTGCCGCCGCCCTCCATTTCCAGTGTCCGGAGGACAGCCAGAGCGTGGAGCTGAGTGAAAAAATTCAGAAGGAGGGCGTTGCCGCCGCGCTGGCCGCATACACCGGCCTCCAGCCGGATCACCACCTTTTTGGACGGATTCTGGACGTCTACCGCGCCCTGTTTGCCGCGGCAAAGGCGTAAGCTGCAAAAGGACAGACGAGGGATTTTCCCCCGTCTGCCTTTTTGCCTGCACTGTTTATTTTCAGGAGGACCGCACAATGTATGCCGACTACCATCTCCACAGCTTCTACAGCGACGATTCCCAGACCCCCATGGACGACATGGTGCGCCGGGCCATAGCCCTGGGCCTGGAGGAAATCTGTTTTACAGAGCATGTGGATTACGGTATAAAAACCGTCCAAAACTGCGACTATGACGCCTATTTCGCCGCACTGGAGGATATGCGGCAGAAGTACCGCGGGCAAATCGCCATCCGCGGGGGGATTGAATTCGGAGTGCAGCTGGAGACTATCCCCCAGTTCACCGCCGCGTTTGAGAGCTATCCCTTTGATTTTGTCCTCTGCAGCTGTCATCAGCTCAACAACCAGGAGTTCTGCCGCAACGAGTATCAGGCGGGCAAAACGCAGGACGAGTACCAGGCAGGGTACTATACGGGCATCTACGAGCTGATATGTCAATATAAGCTGTATTCCGTCCTGGGGCATCTGGATTTGATTAAGCGATATGACCGGCGCGGGGACTATCCGGATGAAAAGATCCTCCCCCTGGCGGAGAAAATCATGAAACAGGCCATTGCAGATGAAAAAGGGATCGAGGTCAACACCTCTACCCGCCGCTACGGTATGCCGGGCGCCTCCCCCTCCCGGCGGCTGCTGGAACTTTACCACGACTTGGGCGGCAGGATTATCACCATCGGCTCCGACGCCCACGATCCCGCCCGCCTGGCCGACATGATCCCGGAGACGCAGAAACTGCTGAAGGAAATCGGTTTCCGGGAAATCTGTACCTTTGAACATATGCAGCCGGTTTTTCACAGACTGTAAATTTTATTGGGATTGGGTGGAGCCGCTGGACATATGGGGCTTTTGCCCGAACTGTTACTTCTACCTTCTGTCCCAACAGCTAAAAAAATTCCCCCATCTGAAAATTCTTGACATCAGCCAGCCGGTATCTTTGTGGGGAATGCCGATTTTAGGAAACTGCCTTATGTCCACCGCATTCCAGCCGATAGTATAAACAGAGGACCGCATATCCGTGATTCCCCTGGGACATACTAGGGGCAAAGGAGTGATATGCATGGAAATGTCCAAGCAGGAATATCAAAAATTCGTCCAGGACCGGGCCAGAAGCTCCCCGCTGGCAAAGGACTGCGCCTTTGCGTTTGTCATAGGCGGGGGCATATGCGTCATCGGACAGGCAGTTATGGACGGCTTTATGGGCATGGGGCTGGAGAAAACCGACGCGGGTACCGCAACCTCGATTACCCTGGTATTCCTCTCCGCCCTGCTGACAGGGCTGAACCTTTATAACAAGCTGGGCCGCTACGGCGGCGCGGGGACCCTGGTGCCGATTACCGGCTTTGCCAACGCAGTGGTATCCCCGGCCATCGACTTCAAAAGCGAGGGTATGGTGACGGGCATGGCTGCAAAAATGTTCACTGTTGCCGGACCGGTGATTGTCTTCGGCATCACCGCCAGCGTGATCTACGGCGTGATTTTGATGCTGCTGTAGAAGGCAGAAAAACGGCGCCGCACAGCGGCTTTCCCGCCGCTGCGCGGCGCCGGTCAGAACAGGAGGATGCGCCGCAGGGGTGGCGCGGAAAGAGATGGAATATAACAGATACATAGCGGATTTCCAGGTTGGAGACGAGATTGAGGGGTTTTATCTCCTCAAAACAGCTGCCGCCAAGGTCTCCGGCTCCGGAAAGCCCTTCCTGGCTGCGGCCCTTGCGGACAGCAGCGGCAGTATTGAGGCCAAGGCGTGGGATTACAGCGGTCCGGTGGGCCCATCGGACGAGGGCGGCGTGATTAAGGTGCGGGGGAGCGTGTCGGAGTTCCGCGGGAGCCTGCAGCTCATTATCAGCCGCATCCGCACGGTACAGCCCGACGACCAGTACAGTCTGGATACCCTGGTCCCCTGCGCGCCCATCGACGCGGCGGGCTGGTCCGGCGAGCTGCAGGACTTCGTGGATTCCCTGGAGGACCCGGATTATCGCGGGGTCTGCCAGAAGCTTCTGGACCAGTACGGCCAGCAGTTCCTGGACATCCCCGGCGGCAAAAGCGTACACCACAGCTTTCTCCACGGTCTGCTCATGCACACGGTCAATATGGCCCGCATGGCCGACGATCTGGCCCAGCTGTACGAGGACGTCATTGACCGCGACCTGCTGGTTGCCGGGACGCTCCTCCACGACATCGCCAAGTGCGACGAGTTCGTCACCTCCTCCCTGGGCCTTGTCACCGGCTACTCCACCAAGGGCCAGCTGCTGGGGCATCTGGTCATGGGAGCCGGGGCTGTGGCGGAAGCGGCGCGGGAGCTGGGGGTTCCGGAGGAGAAGTCCATGCTGCTCCAGCATATGCTGCTCTCCCACCACGGGGAGCCGGAATTCGGCGCGGCAGTGCGGCCCCAGTGCGCGGAAAGCGAGCTGCTGTCGCTGATCGACCTCATTGACAGCCGGATGGAAATTTACAGCGAGGCTCTGACGGAGGTTCCGGTGGGGCAGTTCAGCAAAAAGCTCTTTGCTCTGGACAAGAAAATATACCGGCACCGCTGACCGGGCCGGGCCAACCCGGCTTCTTATGGCAGAGGCCGGGTCTTTCCCGGTTTGGCGTACAGCGTTCCCGCCTGGGGCGTCAGGCCCTGGATGCGGAACAGCTCCTCCACCGTCACAAAGACAAAGCCCTCCGCCTGGAGGCGGTCCACAATCTGCAGGGCCGCGTCCACGCTGGTGGCGTAGAAATCGTGAAGCAGTACGATATCGCCGGACTGCACATGGTTCACAACCGCATCCACCACCTTGGCGGCGTCCAGCAGTTTCCAGTCCTGGGGGTCCACGGTCCAATAGATCATGGGGGTCTTGACCTCTTTGGCCCGTTTTGTGTCCATCTGCCCATAGGGCGGGCGCAGCCAAAAGGTCCTGTTGCCCACCACCTCCCGCAGTACCACCTCCGATTTGTTGATTTCCTCCACCATATGCTCTGTATCCACAGTGGTCAGGCGGGTGTGAGAATAGGTGTGGTTGCCGATCTGATGCCCGTCCGCCGCCATGCGGCACAGAAGATACTCGTTGCCCTCCACCTGTGCGCCGATGATAAAGAAGGTTGCCGCCGCGCCCCGGGCGGCAAGACCGTCCAGCAGACGGCCTGTGGTGTCGGCGCGGGGGCCGTCGTCAAAGGTCAGGGCAATATATTTCGGCTCGCCGGTGAGGGCCTGCCGGGTCTCGCCGTCCAGCTCTCCCAGAATCTCAACAGGAATCTGCGCCGGACCGGAGGCGTAGCCGGACAGGTCCGGCTCTATGCCGCTGTGACAGCCGGGGAGCAGCCCGGCTGTCAGGATGGACAACAGGATACATAGCTTTTTTCTCATCGCTTGCGTGCTCCTTTTGTTTTTTGCTAGTATGTCCTGCCGCCTTTGTTTTTTTCTGCTTAAATCCGGTAATTATCCATATTTTTACAAAAGCCGTCGGATGCGCTCTGCATCCGGCGGTTTTTTTAGGACTGGAGGCTTGCTTGCAAACGGGGCGCGGGATGGTGGGAATGATTCCCTGCGTCATCGAATATTGTTTCATTGCCTCTGCGTTTGCATAGGACGGAGCAGAAGGCGGCAAACTATGTCTGCAAAGGGGGGAGCTGGATGAAAAAATTTTTGCCGTCTATTCTTCTCGCGGCGTTCCTTCTGACCGGCTGCCGTCCGGCTGGCCCGGAACCCGGCGGTCTGCGGGGTACGGTCAACACCGAGGGCTCTACTTCCATGGCGGATGTTATGGCGGCGCTCCAGGAGGGATTCCGGGAGAAGGAGCCGGGGGTGACGGTGAATTTCTCCGGCACCGGTTCCGGCGCGGGGATTGAAGCCGCCCTGTCCGGCGCGTGCGACATCGGCCTGTCCAGCCGGGAGCTGAAGGAATCGGAGATGCAAAAAGGGGCCTGGGGCCATCTGGCGGCTCTGGACGGCATTGCCCTGGTGGTCCATCCCAGCAACCCCGTCACAGCCCTCTCCTCCAGCCAGATTGCGGACATCTTCAGCGGCAGGATCACCAATTGGAGCGTTCTGGGCGGGCCGGACGCCCCCATCGCCCCCTATGGCCGGGAGGCCGGGTCCGGCACCCGCAGCGCATTTGAGGAGCTGACCGGCACTGCGGGCCGCTGTGTCTACCGGAACGAGTACGGCTCCACCGGCGACGTCATCGGCAACGTCTCCGCCAACCCCAACGCCATCGGATATGTCTCTCTGGCGTCAGTCCGCGGAGGCGTGGCGGTGGTGGCGGTGGACGGAACTGCCTGTACAGAGGAGGCTGTCAAGAGCGGCGCGTATCCCATCCGGCGGCCCTTCCTCCTGATTACCCAAAAGGATGCCGTCCTGAGCGACGCGGCCCAGGCATTTCTGGACTACGCCCTCAGTCCGGAGGTGGCGGATTACATCGCCCGCGCCGGAGCCATTGCGCCGTAAATCTTGTGAGAAAGGGGATCTGTTATGCGTTTTCGTGGACGTGTCAAGCCCTCTGAACTGGCGATGCAGCTGTTGCTGCTGGTGTGCGCACTGACGGCAGTGGTTTTTGTCCTGCTCATTACTGTGTACCTGATTCTCTCCGGCCTGCCCGCCATCCGGGAGGTGGGACTGCTGCGCTTTCTCTTCGGCAGGACCTGGGACTCCGCCAATCCTGACACCCCCAGCTTTGGCATTCTTCCCCTCATTCTCACCACCATTTACGGTACTGCCGGGGCAATTGCCGCCGGCGTCCCCATCGGCATCTTTACCGCCATATTTCTGGCGAAAGCCGCCCCCCGGCCTCTGGCGCGGCTCATCCGTCCGGCCATCGGCATACTGGCAGGCATCCCCTCCGTGGTCTATGGCCTGGTAGGTATGTGCGTCCTGGTACCGCTGCTGCGCCGGCGGCTGGACCTGCCCGCAGGGGACAGTCTGCTGGCTGCTGTCATCGTGCTGGCGGTCATGATTCTGCCCTCCATCATCGCCGTCACCCAGACGGCTCTGGAGGCGGTGCCGCGGGAGTTCGAGGAGGCCAGCCTGGCTCTGGGGGCCACAGAGCTGGAGACCTATTTTCGGGTCACTGTTCCCGCGGCAAAGAGCGGTATTGCGGCGGCGGTGGCGCTGGGCGTCGGCAGGGCCACCGGGGAGGCAATGGCAATTCTAATGGTGGCGGGCAATGTGGCCAATATGCCGTCGCTGCTGGGGAGCGTGCGCTTTTTGACCACAGGCATTGCAATTGAGATGAACTACGCCGCTCCGGGCAGCTTACAGCGGCAGGCATTGTTCTCCATTGGACTGGTTCTGTTTGTGTTTATCCTGCTCATCAATATTCTGCTGAGCTTTGTGCTGAAATCGGAGAAGGAGGGGTAAGAATGCGCAAAAGACCGTCTCTATCCCTCCGGCGAAGACTCTGCAACAACGGTGCGGCGGCGGCGCTCTGGGCCAGCGCCCTGCTGTGCTGCGCCCTGCTGCTGTTCCTGACAGGCTATATCTTTTACCAGGGCCTCCCCGGTATCAGCTGGGACTTCCTGACCGGAGCGGAGAGTATTTTACAGGGGACCGCAGGCATCCTGCCCGCCATTGTCAACACCCTCTATGTCCTGCTTCTCTCCCTGGCAATCGCCCTGCCCCTGGGGGCGGGTGCGGCCATCTATCTCACGGAGTACGCCCGGAACCGGCGGCTGGTGGAGGCGGTGGAGTTTGCCGCAGAGATTCTGTCGGGCATCCCGTCCATCCTCTATGCCCTGGTGGGCATGATTCTCTTCTGCACCGTCCTGCGGCTGCAAAAAACTCTGCTGGCCGGTTCCCTCACCCTGGCCATTATGATTCTGCCCACTATTCTGCGCACCACCCAAGAGAGCCTGAAAGCCGTCCCACGGTCCTACCGGGAGGGCGCGCTGGGACTTGGGGCAGGACAGTGGCGGATGATCCGCACGGTGGTCCTGCCCTCCGCTGCGGACGGTATTGCCTCCGGCTGCATCCTGGCGGCGGGCCGGGTCGCCGGGGAGAGCGCGGTACTGATGTACACGGCGGGGCTGTCCACGGTGATGCAGGATTTTTCTACCGTTGAGGGCCTGATGAAAGCCTCCGGCTCCACGCTGACAGTGGCGTTGTATGTGTATGCCAAGGAGCGGGCGGATTTTGCCGCCGCCTTTGCCGTAGCCGCCGTACTGCTGGCGCTGGCCGCGCTGCTGAACCTCGCCGCCGGGATGACTGCGGGAAAAGTGAAGGAACGAAAGGGGACCTGTCGTATATGGCAGAAAAAGCAATCCTCAGCGCGAAGAAGCTGAATTTCTATTATGGGACCGTCCAGGCCCTCAAGGACATCTCTATCCGCATCCCCGCCAACCAGATTACGGCCTTTATCGGTCCCTCTGGCTGCGGCAAGTCCACCTTTCTGCGGGCTATCAACCGCATGAGCGACCTGGTCCCCGACACCCATGTCACCGGTTCCCTCACCTTCCACGGCCAGGAGATTTACGACCCCCTGCTGGATGTGACGGCCCTGCGCCGCCGGATCGGCATGGTCTTCCAGAAACCCAATCCCTTTCCCATGTCCATTTACGACAATGTCGCCTACGGCCCCCGTACCCACGGCGTCCGCAGCCACGCCCGGCTGGACGAGCTGGTGGAACAGTCCCTGCGGGCCGCGGCCATCTGGGACGAGGTCAAGGACCGGCTGCGGAAAAGCGCTATGGGACTCTCCGGCGGGCAGCAGCAGCGGCTGTGCATTGCCCGCGCCCTGGCTGTGCGGCCTGAGGTGCTGCTGATGGACGAGGCTACCAGCGCCCTGGACCCTATTTCTACTGCCAGGATTGAGGAGCTGACCCTGGAACTGCGGGAGCAGTATACCATTGTCATGGTCACGCACAATATGCAGCAGGCGGCGCGGATTTCGGATCAGACCGCCTTCTTCCTGACGGGGGAGCTGGTGGAGATGGGAAACACAGAGCGGCTGTTCTCCATGCCCCATTACAAACGCACAGAAGATTACATTACCGGGAGGTTCGGCTGATGCGCAGCAATTTTGACCGGCAGCTCCAGCAGCTGCACGAGGCGTTGACCCAGATGGGGACCATGTGTGAGGAGGCCATTGCCGCCAGCGTATCCGCGCTGCTGGACGGCAACAAGGCCGGTGCGGAAACCGCTATCGCACGGGAACGGGACATCGATCAGCAGGAGCGGGACGCGGAGGCATTATGTATGAGACTGCTGTTGCAGCAGCAGCCGGTGGCCGGGGATTTGCGGGCGGTGTCGTCCGCGCTGAAGATCATCTGCGATATGGAGCGCATTGGCGACCAGGCTGCTGACATCGCAGAGATTACCCGTCACACCGGCAGCAAAGCTCTCCCCGGACACCTCCACATCCGGGAGATGACAAAGGCGGCGGTGAAGATGGTGGCGGGCAGCGTGGCGTCCTTTGTGGAATGCGACCTGCAAATGGCAAAGGAAGTGATGATTTACGACGATGTGGTGGACCAGCTCTTTGACGAGGTGAAGGAGGAGCTGACCACCCTCATCCGCGCCGACAGCTCCAGCGCCGGGGAAGCTCTGGATTGGCTTATGATTGCCAAATACCTGGAGCGTATTGGCGACCATGCCGTCAATATTGCGGAGTGGGTCACGTATTCCATTACCGGCAGCAGGTCTTGACCACAGACAATATTAACCAGGAAGGACTCATCCCTCCAAAATCTGACTTGCAGTCATGCCCTTGCGGCTGTAGATGAAATAATGCGCCTGTTTTGAAATTTTTCCAGCCTGTTCAACCTTACAAAAGATAACGCCAATCCCCGCAAGATTGCTCCATTTCTCAAGGCCCGCCAGCCACCCAATCTCCTGGCTTCAGTTTTTTCATTGCGTTTCCGCCTGCCTTCCCCTGTTTTCCTCACTATAGCAGACTTTTCGCCTTTTGTTTACCCCTCACGTTTACAATTTGTTTCCTCATTCAATTACCCTGCAGCGACTATCACGGAAATCAATTTTTGCAAAAGGGATAAAAACGAGCTATAATAGAAGAATGGGAAAGCAGAAAATAGTCGAATATTTCGAGGAAGTAGAAGCGAGCC
>JAAWQS010000014.1 GCA_022800665.1 Oscillospiraceae bacterium | reverse complement strand
TGCGGTATGATCCGGGAGTATATTGCTTACTACAATTTCTCTCGCCTCCAGCGGCGGCTGGGGGTTCATACGCCCATGGAGGTCTACACCCAATGCAGGGCTGCCTGACAAAATTTCGCATTCTATTTTACTGTCTACTTGACGGGGAGCAGTTCAGATCAAACTGCTCCAGTAAAAACGGACAATAGGCAAAAGCCCCCCTGTGTAGGAATAATAACTACATAGGGGGGTGTTATGGAGAAATGAAAATGGAGAGGCATAGATGAAAAACCGATAGCATAGTGGATGGGCTGCGGGAACAGCCCGGCCTATCGACAAGTTCCTCGCACGACTGTCAGCTCTGGTTTCAGGCTCCCTTTGTCTGTCAGTAATTTTGTCCCTGGCGTCTTCTTCCGGTACAAGAGACAGCCTTCAAAAAACTTTTTACATCTCAAACATATACCTGCTGCCCACATAGTATTGACGGCCAATGCACAGGGGATCTCCGTCCTGGTCCACAAAGTAGCAGTTGAGGAACAGCAGCGGCTCTCCCAGCGGCACGTTCAAGACCTGCGCCTGTTCTGCGGAGGCACGGGCAATTTCAATCGTTCTGCGGCTGGTGTCCACAACCCGCCGGCCACGCACTGCCGCAATCGCGGCAAAGGCCGAGGTGTCGTTCCAGTCCGCCGCCATCAGGGATTTGTACCCGTCATAAGGGAGAAACAGATTTTCCAGAAAGATAGGCTGTCCGTCCGCGGTGCGCACCCGCTGGATGTAGAGCAGCAGGGCGTCCCCGTCGCAGTTCCAGAACGCTTTTTCGTCGTCCCGCACTGGTACGATTTTCTTATCCAGCAGTCTGGCCCCCGGCCGCATACCGTAGTCCCGGCAGGTTTTGCTGAAACTCTCCATCCGGTTGCCGCCGGTCATCTTGCGGTGGATGCGCGGGGTGCTGACGAAGGTCCCGCGGCCCTGCATTTTGACCAGGTAGCCCTCGCTGCACAGCTCCTCCACCGCCCTGCGCACGGTGACGCGGCTGACGGAATATTCCGCGCTCAGCTCCGGCTCTGTGGGAATTTGCTCCTGTGGCTTGTATTTACCGCGCTCAATGGCGGACTTGATGTCTTCCTTGATCTGCTGATACAAGGGGACCAATGTATTTTCCGGCATTGCAAACTTCCTCCTGCGATATGGATAGTAACTGTCGTTATAGACATCATAGGACTTTAAGATGAATCCTCCTGTATCATATCCGATTTTTCCCCTCTGGTCAAGGCAAAAACAGCGGCCATTCTCCTCTCCGCCTGTCCAACTGCAGGAATTAGTCGTTCCACACAACACGCACACCGAAATTCCAGCGCGTTTTTGACAAATTCTATCAAATCACGCATTGTTTTTATCCGCAATTTGTGTTATGCTATAGAGGGTACGTGTTTTTTGTCCGTACCGCAATACCCATGAACATTACGATATTGGGGGAAAAAACAATGTTAACTGCAATCGTGGGCATCAACTGGGGCGACGAAGGCAAGGGCCGGATGGTCGATCTGCTCAGTGAAAAATACGAAATTGTTGTGCGCTACCAGGGCGGCAATAACGCCGGTCATACCGTGGTCAACGACAGGGGCAAGTTTATTCTGAACCTGATGCCCTCCGGCATTCTGCGGGAGGGTACGGTGAACATACTGGGGCCGGGCATGGTGATTGACCTGGAGCATCTGTGCGGCGAGGTACAGCGTCTTCGGGACGGCGGCATTGCCGTCACGCCGGAGAATCTGAAGATCAGCGACAGGGCAACCATCTGTATGCCCTACCACAAGCTGCTGGACTGTCTGGAGGAGGACCGGCTGGCGGGGAAGAAATTTGGCTCCACCCGCCGGGGCATTGCACCGGTATACGCCGATAAATATATGAAAAAGACGCTCCGCATGGGCGATCTGCTGGAGCTGGACCAGATTACAGAGCGGATCAGCGACATTGTGGAGTGGAAGAACTTGACCGTGGAGAAGGGATACGGCCACGAGGCCATCCAGGCGGCGGATATGACGGCATGGCTGCGGGAATACGGTCTGCCGTGGAAGGACTATATCTGCGATACATCCCTGTATCTGGACAAGGCGGCGGAAGAGGGAAAGAACATTCTTTTTGAAGCGCAGCTGGGGGCGCTGCGGGACATTGACTTCGGCATCTTCCCCTATACCTCCAGCTCCTCCTCTATTGCGGCCTATGCGCCGGTGGGCGCGGGCATTCCCTCCCGGCAGCTGGACAGCTCCATCGGCATTATGAAAGCTTATTCCAGCTGTGTGGGCGAGGGTCCCTTTACCTGCGAGTTCTTCGGCGATGAGGCGGAAGAGCTGCGGAAAGCGGGCGGCGAATACGGCGCCGCTACGGGCCGTCCGCGCCGGGTGGGCGGATTTGACGTGGTGGCAAGCAAATACGGCGTCAAGACCCAGGGCGCGACGGAGATTGCCTTGACAAAGATGGATGTTTTGGGCTATCTGGAGCAGGTGCCTGTCTGCGTGGCTTATGAGGTTGACGGTGTGCGCACGACCGATTTCCCCTCCGGCCTGCGTCTGAACCGTGCAAAACCGGTATATGAGTATCTGCCGGGCTTTGGCGATGTGTCGAAGTGCCGGAAGAAGGAGGAGCTGCCCCAGGCTGCGCTGGAGTATATTGCCTATCTGGAAAAAGCCGTAGGCTGCCCCATTAAGTATGTCTCTGTGGGCGCAGAGCGGGACGCCTATATTGAAATGTTTTAAGAACCTGTATTCATGATATTGCGGGCGGAGCAGCGTGCTCCGCCCGCAGCGCTATGCGCGGTAATAGAACATTTGATCAGGAGAGTCCGGCGGGGTCCCCCGAACAGTCCGTCAGGCTATCGCCGTCAAAGCTGTAGGGGAGCAAATCCCGCTGTGTCAGCTCCTTGGTTTCTCCGTCGCAGTTGACCAGAATAACCTCCAGGTCCGGGGCAAACTCCTGGAGCACCTGGCGGCACACGCCGCAGGGCGCACAGAATTTCTTCGTTGAAGCTGCCACGGCAATCCGGACAAACTCCCGTTTGCCCTCGCTGACCGCCTTGAATACAGCCACCCGTTCCGCGCAGACAGAGGGGCCGTAGGCTGCGTTCTCGATGTTGCAGCCGGTGTACACCGAGCCGTCCGCGCACGCAAGGGCCGCGCCCACGGGGAAGCGGGAATATGGGGAGTAGGAACGGGACAGCATGTCCAGTGCGGTTTGGCATAGCTCCTGTTTTGTCATGATTTTCTCCTCCTCTATGCGTTCCAGTCCTGGCCGACGCCTAGGTCGGGGCGTACGGCGGTATCCATGATATCCTTTGCATCATAGAACTGCAAATAGCGGTTGCGGGAGTAACGCAGGGTCGTTCCGTCCGGGTGCAGGCGGTCGCAGATGACGGCGCAGATATCCTGCTTGATGTAACTGAAGCTCTCCACCCCCACCGAGCAGAAGACGCGGAAGCCCTGACTCTGCAAATACTGGAAGGCCGGACCGGTCTGTTTCCAGTCGTTGCCGTCGGGCCGCTCGCCGTGCGGATAGAACAGAATGGGCGTGGGTCCCACCAGACTGCCTACCTCGTCCAGCCATTTCTCCGTATCTGTCTGAATCTTGCCCATGTTGCCGCTGCCCAGACGGATGTGGCCCCAGGTGTGGCTCCCGAAGGTCCAGCCGGTGCGCTTGAGCTCCGCAATGATGGGCTTGACCGCCTCCCGCTCCGCCTGCCGGTTGGACTCTCTGGCCTCGTCCCAGGACTGGGTGTCGGTTTGGGTGCGGTAGCCCAGAATCCCCTCGTAGCCCGTCAGACTCAGGCAGGCTTTTGCACCGAAGGGGGAGAAGTCCGGGTGCTCCTCCACAAACTTGTCCAGGGCCGGAATAGCGTCCAGGTCCCGGCTGACCACCTCATTTCCCGCCGGGTCCAGCCCCCAGGACCACACCTTGCCGTCTTCACCGAGAATCAGCTTGTGGGCGAAGCCGTTTTCCAGCATGTAGGGGTAGTAATTGGTGTCGTCGTAGGAGAAAATCAGTGGCTTTTTGCCCTCTGGCAGATAGAGGGTGTTTCGGACCATGACGGGATTGCCCGCCTCATCTGTGGTTTCGCTCCAGACGTCGGCAATGTCCACCAGGACATAGCCCCGCTCATAGACGCTGTTCAGAATTTTGTTGAACTCGTCTACTGTTATCATGAAGTCGTCCAGGCCCTTCTCCTGGGCGTCGCCGTCAAAGGCCAGCTCCGGGTAAGCAATGATGGGGTGGAAAAACAGGTGCTCCACCAGGCCGTCATAGGCGGCATAGGCGACGCCGTCTTTTACGCCGCCCTCCGGCATGACCTTGGGGTCGGAAATTTCGTAGGCTTCCGGCTCCGGCGGCGCTTCGGGCTCCGGCGGTTCCGGGACGGTTTCTTCTGCCGGCGGCGGTTCTGCAGGGGACGGTTGGTCGGGGAGCGCGTTGTTTCCTCCGCTGCACGCTGGAAGGACCAGCAGCATGGTCAGCGCCAGCAGCAGCGCCAGGGTCTTTTTCATCATCGTTTACCTCCTGTGGACGGCGGTGCGTCCTGTATGTCTGTAACCATAGTATAGCACGGAGGCGGTTACAAACCAAGGGCTTGTTTCGTGGAAAATTATGACAAAAGGGTTACAAAATCCCCCGTCGGCCAGAGAAAACCCCTGGACCCAAGTCCAGGGGTTCCCCCATAGGAATCATTCAAGTATGGCAGTCAAACCGCAGGAGAAAGTGCGGCAGGACTCAAGTGGATTGGGACGCTTTCTTTTCAGGGTGGCAGTACGGCGCGTTGGCGCAGCCCCTGCAGCCGCACCCGCCCCGCTTTCTGTCCCGGACTGTGCGCACAGCTGCCGCAGCGGCAGCCAAGACAAGGACCATCGTTACAACAATGTAACCCATATGTGCCGCCAGATATGCCAGCATTGCGTTCACCTTTCTTTCCGCATCAGGTCTGCGCTATGGAGCGTCCGCCTACCTGCTCAATCAGGTTATCCTCTCCCTGCTGTGCCATTGTCAGCGGCATCCTGCACGCTCCTTTCCTGTTTGCGCATTAGCTTTTACTAACTACGCTGCGATATTAGCACATACTAACCGCGATGTCAAGAGGAAATTTTGCAAAATTTTCTGTTTTGGCAAAATGCTGTACAAAAAGCCGGGACAGCGTCCTGACTTTTGAGCAGAACGCCGTCCCGGTCCGTTTTTGTCTTATGATTGTCGGGAGCATTATTTTACTCTAAACTGGCCTTTTGACGATCCCCATTCTGCGACAGCTCCTCCAGCGTCACATCATGCGCCTCCTGCTCGTGGGGCAGTACGGGCAGCTTCTCCGGCAAATCCCAGCCCCGCAGGGCAAATAGCCGTTGGATAATCAAATCTGTAAACACCGGATTCTTCACCAGAACCGGTCCGGTGACATGGGTGGCAAACACATTTCCCAACGTAAACCCCTCCGGACCGCAGTCCTCCTCGTTGCCAAAGCCGCTGGACAGGGAGTCGAACAGCGGAGAAACGACGCCCCTTGTTATGCTGCACTTGTTCATAAAGCCAACCGAGGTCGCAGGTACCGTGGTTGAACTGGCAACTATATCCGTCGCGACCCGCTTTTTCGTCTCCACGGTGGTGTATTCCGCCAGACCCAGTCCGGGCCAGACCTTCCCATCCGCATCCGTCACGGAAGCGCCCAGCGTCTCCATTGCATTGCCGGTAAACAGGAGGACCGCACCCCGTCCGGCAGCTTCCTTCAGCTTGCCGGCGTAGGGCGTCAGTGCGGTCAGCGCGGCCTTCTGTCCCCGCTCCGTACCCGCGCCCATGTAGATCATGTCCACCGTATCAAAGTCCGGCGCGTCCTCCAGCAACGCCGTCCGGATATGCGCCTCCACATCCAGAGCCTCCAGATGGCGGCGCAGAACGGCAAGGTTGGCATACTCCCCGTACAGATTCATCAGGTCGGGATATACATGCAGAATATTCAGTTCCATCATCACGCCCCCTTACTGTTCCAGCTTTACAAGATTGAGCAACTTGTCCCGGTCAGAGAAGCAGGTCACTACATACAGTTCCCCGCCGCCGTCCTGCTCCAACGCCCCGGCAGCCTGGGAGACCGTGTCATAACAGACCACCTTTTCCGCCGGAATGCCGGTGTAGTCAAACCTCATAGCCAAATCATGGACGTACTTTCCGCACAGCAGCACCCGCTTCACCTGGGGACAATCCAGCAAATCAAAATCAATGTCCCACAGCCAGCTTGTCTCCCCGGTAAAGTATTTCCGGCTGATGGCGTCCACGATAATCAGCGCCTCGCAGTCCTGCTTCCTGTCCCGGATGTAGCCCAGATTGGTGTCGTAGGCCACGGAGTTCTCATGCTTGCTGGTCAGCAGCGTCCCGTGATACCCCCCCAGGGTAAAACGGACCATACGGCCATTTTTCAGGACATAGTTGCTGATGACAGCGGCCATAGCCTCTTTCTCCGCCCCTGCCAGGGAGCATACGGACCACGCCGCCAGAATGTTGTATACATTGTAGATGCTGCGGAACGCCAGTTCGATTTCCGTCCCGCCGTCAATGGTCAGCTTTCCGGCGTCCAGGTCCAGCGCGGTGACGGCAAAATCCGGCGTGTGCCGCGCATGTCCGCAGGCGGGACAGCGGTAGTGGCCGATATGGTGGTAGTGGTAGCAGGTATACTCCATTTTCCCCCGGCATACCGGACACCGGGCCCCGTCGTCGTAGACGCCCTGGGGCTTGTCCGTGCTGACGGAGCATCGCTCCAGGCCGAACCATTTCACATTGTCTCTGCCATTGGCAAAGCAGGAGACCAGAGGGTCGTCCGCGTTCAGGACCAGGGTGGTATCCGGATGGATGGCGGGCAGAATGGCGTCGTACACCCACTCCGGATGACCGTTGCGGGTGAGCTGGTCCCGGTAGAGGTTGGTAATGACGAAGTGGGTGGGGTGGAACCACCGGAAGGAGAGCCGGGCATACCGTTCGTCGCTCTCCAGAAGGAGCACGTCCCCCCGCATTTTGCCGCCCAGCGTACTGCTGCAGAGAATCAGCGTAGTGACGCCCTCGATCTGGTTGGACCCCTCCGCGTTGTAGATAACCTTCTTTCCGCTCCTGCGGAGAATGGCCGCGATCATCTCCACAGTGGAGGTCTTGCCGTTGCTGCCGGTGACGGCGATGATACAGGGCGGCAGGGTGACGCGGCGCAGAACGTCAGGACAGATTTTCAGCGCGAACTTTCCGGGCAGGGAGCTGCCCTTGCCCACCCGCTTCCCGATGAAGCGCAGCAACTTACAGACAACAATGGCTAAAAGCATTCGCATAGTGCAGGTTCCTCCTTACGGCTTCTCAAGATAAATCATCAACGCCGCCACATCGGCAGGCGATACGCCGGAAATACGGCACGCCTGTCCAATATTCAGCGGACGCACGGCAGCCAGCTTCTCGCGGGCCTCCAGGCGCAGGCCTTGGATGGAGGCATAGTCGATACCGGCTGGCAGGGCGCGGTCCTCCATGCGGCGCAGCTCCTCCACCTCCTGGAGCTGCCGCTGGATATACCCGGCGTACTTGACGGATATCTCCACCTGCTCTGCCACTTCGGGCGGCAGGTCCGGCCTGTCCGGATCAAAAGGCGCAAGGTCCCCATACCGGATCTCCGGACGGCGAAGCAGAGCCGCCAGGGGCGCGCCGTCGGAGACAGGCGCGGTCCCCCGCCGGGTGAGGAACTCGTTCAGCTCCGGCGTGGGCGGCACGCCTTTGGCGGCAAGCCGCTTTACCTCCCGGTCCACCGCCGCGTATTTCTCCTCCACACGCCGCAGCCGCTCAGGGGAGATCAGGCCGATCCGGAAGCCAATGCGACACAGCCGCTGGTCGGCGTTGTCCTGGCGCAGCAGGAGGCGGTACTCGCTGCGGCTGGTCATCATACGGTACGGCTCGTTGGTCCCCTTTGTCACCAGGTCGTCGATCAGCGTCCCAATATAGGACTGCCCTCTGGACAAAATGAGCGGTTCCTCCCCCTTCTGCGCCAACGCCGCGTTGACCCCGGCCACAAAGCCCTGCACCGCCGCCTCCTCGTAGCCGGAGGACCCGCAGAATTGTCCCGCGCCGTAGAGGCCGGGTACCTTCTTGCACTCCAGGGTCGGCTTCAGCTCCAGCGGGTCCACGCAGTCGTACTCAATGGCGTAGGCCGGACGCATCATCTCCGCCTGCTCCAGTCCGGCGATGGTGTGGAGCATCTCCAGCTGCACCTCCTCCGGCATGGCGGAGGAAAATCCCTGGATATACAGCTCCTCTGTATCCAACCCCATAGGCTCGACAAACAGCTGATGCCGGGGCTTATCCGCAAAACGGGTGACTTTTGTCTCAATGGACGGGCAGTAGCGGGGACCGACGCCCGCAATGACGCCGCTGTGCATAGGGGAGCGGTCCAGATTCTCCCGGATAACGCGGTGGGTCTCCTCGTTGGTATAGGTCAGGTGGCAGACCGCCCGGTTGACCGGCGGCTCTTTGGTCTCAAAGGAAAAGGGCATGGTCTGGCTGTCCCCCTCCTGCCGCTCCATTTTGGAAAAATCCACGCTGCGGGCGTTGACCCGCGGCGGGGTACCGGTCTTGAAACGCCGGAGGGACAGGCCCATGTCCGCCAGACAGCCGGTCAGCTCCGCGGCGGCGAACATGCCGTCCGGCCCGCCCTCCCGGACGCACTCGCCAACAATGGTGCGCCCGTTGAGATAGGTGCCTGAGCATACAATCGCGGCTTTGACGGCGAACACAGCGCCGGTCTGCAGCGCCACATGGCTGACCGCACCGTTGGTAAGGCGGATTTCCGTCACCTCGCCCTGCCGCAGCGCCAGATTCTCCTGCCGCTCCAAGGCGTGTTTCATGACCTGCTGGTAGTACCGCCGGTCGGCCTGCGCCCGCAGGCTGTGGACCGCCGGTCCCTTGCCCCGGTTCAGCAGCCGGTACTGGATGCACGCCGCGTCTGCGGCCCGTGCCATCTCGCCCCCCAGGGCGTCCAGCTCCCGGACCAGGTGGCCTTTTCCGGTGCCGCCGATAGCCGGGTTGCAGGGCATGTTGCCCACCGCGTCCAGATTGATGGTAAAGCAGACGGTTTTCCGTCCCAGACGCGCGGCGGCAAGGGCGGCTTCAATGCCCGCGTGTCCTGCGCCGATGACGGCTACATCAAATTGTCCGGCAAAAAATTCTTTCATAGGGTTCATTCTTTCTCTAAAGTCAGCGTCACCAGCTGAGGCCGGTTGAACAGCCGGAAGCTGGGGCCGGAGTTGCCCAGCCCCCTGGAGACAAAGACGTCCCGTCCATTGAACTGGTAGAAACCGGCGGTGTAGGAGGGAAACAGCGTCCGCTCCACACTGATGAGGCCGTCGGTAAAGGGCAGGCGGATCAGTCCGCCGTGGCCGTGGCCTGAAATCACCAGGTCGGCCCCCAAGCCGCTGTACTGCTTTTCAAAATAGTTGTTGCGGTGGGCCAGGAGCATCCAGAATCCGCCGTCTGCGGCAGCCTTGACCTCTTCCGCCAGGGCCTCCGGAGACTTCTGGTCGGCAAAGCCGTTGGGATCATCGATGCCCGCCAGGAAAATGACGCCGCCGTTCCGCTCCAGAGCAACAAATTCATTGGTCAGCACCGTCACCCCCGCATCCTTTAACGCCCGCTTCAGCTCCCGCACGTCCGGGAATGCCCACTCATGGTTCCCGGTGACAAAATAGGTGGGGGCAATCCCGGCCATCGCCCGGCCTATGGCAGCGGTGTAGCTGGCAGGCGTTTTCCGGTAGCGGTCCTGGATGTCGCCGGTGAGAAAGATCAGGTCCGGGTCCTGGGCGGCTACGGCGGCAATCAGCTCTGCATTGTCCTCTCCAAAGGACGCGCCGTGGAGGTCGGACAGCTGCACGATGGTACAGCCGTCAAAGCCCTCCGGGAGCCGGGGGGACGCATAGGTAAAGGCTTCGATTTGCAGGGAGCGGTTGCTCCAGCGGAAAAACAAAACGCCGCATATTGCCAGCAGCAGAAACGGGACAATACGGGGAACTCTGCGCCGCCGCCGGCGGCGATGGGTAGCCATGATGTACGCCTCTTTTCTCTTGAGTAATCAGTTCATCCCTAGTATAACACGATTTTCCGGCAAAACCAAGAGCTTTTATCTATGTATCTGTCTCGCTCTTACAGCGGGACGCCCTCCAGTACCACCGTGTTTTTTTCTTCGTGGCCGGACTGGGACAAATCTCTCGCCCGGATGACAAAGTAATAGGTCTCCCCGGCGTCCAGATTTTCCACAGCCGCCTGATACGGCCAGGTATCCGGCCCTGCGCCGTATTGGTATCCATCGCCTACGTCCGGAATCAGGGCCATTTTTTCCGCATTCTCCAGATCGGGGTCAGCCGCAAAGTCAAAGGGCGTTTTCTGATAGTAGAGGGTGTATTCCACACCGCTCCTGTCGACTGCCACGTCCCAGCGTACGGTCATCCCTCCTGGGACCGGCTCCGCCTGTCCGATTCCCACCCGCGGCACAGGCGGCTGGTCCCAGGCCGCCGTGTGGACGCTGCTCCACACCGGGGGCAGGCAGTCCGTCTCTGTCCGCTCCAAAACAAAATCGTTTGTCAGCAACAGCGCCCCATCCGTAATGTAGTGGGAAAAACCGGCCTCATTCTGCGCCTGCTCCAGATCTGCCAGCAGAATGTCCAGACCCGCCGCAGAGTTCCCCGTCAGCGTCTCCTTCAGCTGGTACTCCTCCGGTCCCTCCGCATACCCCAGAGACAACACCCGAAAGCCGTCCGGACGGTTGGCCTCCGCGTTGATTTTCGGCGCGTATACATTTTTGTTGTCCTGGAAGTACATCTCACTATAAAGAGAGGTACTATTGGAATCGAGCATATAGCTCTCATACATGAGGAAGTCAATATATTGGCCTGTGGTATAGTCGAAGTGGGGCAGCTGGTAATGAAAGAAAAACAGGCCGCGGTTCTGGAGAATGTACGCATCCGGATAGTCCGTCCGCAGCCGCTTCAAAAAGCTGGACACGCCCGGCGCGGTCCATTCAAACCTTGTCTTGCCGGGAAAGGAGTCGTCCGTATACGAGTTGGGCGCACAGGTATCAACCGTATCCAGAAACAGTCCGTCACAGCCCAGCCCCCGCCCGTAATCCGTTGTCAGGATTTCCCGGATGCCCGGCGTCCCGCCGGAATCGCCCATCATCATATCCTGCAGCGCGTCATACCAGGCCGGGTCGCCGATGTTTGTATAGGCGCAGCCGAAGCTTGGGTTGAAATCCGGCTTGCCGTCGTGGTCGTTGTCGTCCAGATAATAGGACGCATATCCGCTCCCCGCCGGGGATGGCGCGCCCAGCAGGCCGGCATGGTCCAGGCTCTCGTCCCCCGCTTCCCGTCCGTCAACCCGCGGACCGGAGCCGTCTCCGGTAAAACGCCAGTCCTCCAGCATATCCTCCGGCGTCATTCCCGCCGTCCGCAGGTCCTCCCCGATGGACAGATAGCCCAAAACGCAGGCGCCGGCTGACTGGATTTCCCGGACCTGCTTGCGGGTCAGATTCCCCTGCTTCGGATGGAGAATGACGATATCATACTGCTTGGCCTGCCGGATCAGCTTGCTGTTCAGCTTCCCATAGTAAATCATATAGGTAGGCTGTGGGTTACCCTCCAGATTTGCCCGCTCCGGTTCAGGCATCAGCCGATCATAGAGGTACGCGCCTGCCGCTATAGCCAGCAGAAGGATGATTCCGAGCCTGAGGATGATTTTACGGTCTATTAGATTTTTTGTCTGATTCATATGTGCCACCTACCCTGCTTATTAAAAATGGATTTGGGGTTATCCGTGTACATGGCTGAAGATCAGAGCCATGCCCAGCAGCATCCCCAGCATGGTTGCGCCGCCGGAGAGCTTATGCTGCCACAGGTTCTCCGCCTCTGGCAGCAGCTCGCCGAAAATAACATAGAGCATCGCTCCCGCCGCGAAACTCAGCGCCACGCCCAGCAGCCCGCCGTTCACCGCGCCCACGGAGTATCCCAGCAGTGCGCCCAGGATCGTTGGCAGTCCGCTGACTGCCGCAATGCCGGTTGCTTCACCAGGCTTTGCGCCGCCGGTCAGCAGCGGTGCGGCAATCGCCATGCCTTCCGGGATGTTGTGCAGCCCGATGATCAGCGCGGCCAGTGCGCCGCCGTGCCAGCCGCCGTGGGCCGAACCCGCAAAGGTGGCCCCGATAGCCATACCCACCGGCATGTTGTGCAGCGCCACCGCAGCGGCCAGCACCAGTCCGGCAGTGTGGAGGGTGTGGTGGCCGCAGGCGCACATCTCCCCGTTGTCGCGGCCTATATGGGCTGCCGCATGGTGGTGATGCGCCTCCTGGCTGTGGCGCCCATGGTGTTCGTGGTGTTCGTGGCGCTCGTGATGAGGTCCGCCGTGGCTGTGGTGGGCGCGTTTGTCAATCCAGCAGTTGAGCAGATAGGTACACAGATACCCGATCAACAGCCAGCAGAGTACGGGGAGGACCGCACCGCCGTCCATGGCGTCGGCTACCAAATCAAAACACACCACGCTGAGCATAACGCCGGAGGTAAAGCGCAGCAGCAGGCTGACCGTCCGCTCCGACGGGCTGTGGACCGCCGCCGCCAGTGCGCCGCCCAGCGCCAGTCCGCCTACGCCGGTCAGTGTGGTGATAGTCAATATCATTGTGTACATATTCATAGGTCTGCTCCCTGTTACAAATTTCAGCTTTTCAGTATAGACTATGGCGGATGGAAAAGTCAAGTACCAGAAGGGCAGAATTCGCGGTACACACAGCATATTCCGGGAGGAAAGCCGCCTGCATTCCCTTCTGCGGACGGCACTGTCTTCATCTGCAAACGATATGGCCGCGTTCATTTCGCCGCCTTACATACCAGTCAAACACAGCTCCCTCTGGCCCAATCCCGGCTCCGGCCCACAGCCCGGCGCCATTCCGCCAGCAGCCGGTCCCGGCCCTCCGCCTCCAGCGCAGGTTGGAAAGATGCGTCGCATAGCCACAGCTGCCGGAGTTCCTCCGGATTGCGCCACATCCCCACAGCCAGCCCGGCCAGATAGGCCGCGCCTAACGCAGTGGTTTCCCGGATGACGGGGCGGCGGACCTCCCGGCCAATGATATCCGCCTGAAACTGCATGAGGAACCGGTCCCGGCTGGCGCCGCCGTCGGCCTTCAGCGACCGGAGCGGAAGACCGGTGTCCGCCTCCATAGCATGGACCAGATCCGCCACCTGATAAGCAATGGACTCCTGGGCGGCACGAATGATATGCTCCCGCTTTGTGCCGCGGGTGATGCCCACAATGGCGCCGCGGGCATACATATCCCAGTAGGGCGCGCCCAGCCCCGTAAAGGCGGGCACCAGGTACACGCCGCCGTTATCAGAGACTTTTTGGGCATAGTACTCCGCATCGCCGCTGTCCGGGAAAAAGCGCATCTCATCCCGCAGCCATTGGATGACCGCGCCGCCGACAAATACCGAGCCCTCCAGCGCATACTGGACATTCCCATCCACCCCGGCGGCAATGGTGGTCAGCAGGCCGTTGCTGCTTTCAAAGGGCGTACCGCCGGTGTGCATGAGCAGAAAACAGCCGGTGCCGTAGGTGTTCTTGGCGTCTCCCGGCGAGAAGCAGGTCTGGCCAAACAACGCCGCCTGCTGGTCCCCGGCGATGCCGGCAATGGGGACCTGCACCCCCTGAATAGCGGTGTATCCATAGATTCCGCTGGAGGGCCGCACCTGGGGCAGCATGGCACGGGGAATATCCAGAGCCTCCAGCAGCGTGCTGTCCCAGTCCAGCTTGTGGATGTCGTAGAGCATGGTGCGGGAGGCATTGGTGTAATCCGTGACATGGACCCCGGTGAGCTTCCACACCAGCCAGGTGTCCACGGTGCCGAAAAGGATTTCGCCCCGCCGCGCTTTTTCCCGTGCGCCTTCAACATGGTCCAGAATCCATTTGATCTTCGTGGCGGAGAAGTAGGCGTCCGGCACCAGGCCGGTGGTCTTTTTGATGTGCTCCGCCAGGCCCTCCTCCACCAGCCGGTCCACGGTTCCGGCGGTGCGGCGGCACTGCCAGACAATGGCGTTGTAAATGGGGCGTCCGGTGGTTTTGTCCCACAGAATGGTGGTCTCCCGCTGGTTGGTGATGCCGATGGCGGCAATGTCCGCCGGGTCCACGCCGGTTTTGGCGATGACCTCCATCATGACCGCGTACTGGGAGGACCAGATTTCCATAGCGTCGTGTTCCACCCAGCCCTCGCGGGGGTAAATCTGGGTGAATTCCTTCTGGCTGATTCCATGGATGTTCTGCTCCCGGTCAAAGAGAATCACGCGGGAACTGGTGGTTCCCTGGTCCAAAGCAAGTATATATTTCCCCATTCGCTCCACACTCCTTTGCGCATTTTTTATAGTATACCATCATCCTCTCAGCCAAGTCAATATCCGTTCATCCAGCCGCGCGCCTTCTGCCAGGCAGAAAAAAAGTGATAAAATCCACAATATTTCTTGCATGTTCCAGCTTTTTTTGCTATAATCTCAACAGGAATCGATGGCTCTCTGCATCGGTCAAAACAAAAAGGAAAGAAGGGTAACAATGAAACGCAAGCTTCTCGCACTGTTCCTGACGCTCAGCATGGCGTTGTCTCTGAGCGCCGCCGCACTGGCAGCCGAATCCTCCGACACATTCAGCGATGTGGGAGAAAATTCCTGGTATGCCGGGGCTGTCGCCTACGTCAGCGGCAAAGGCTACATGAACGGCTATGCCGACGGCTCCTTTGCCCCCGGCGCCACTGTCACGTATGCGCAGCTGTACCAGACCCTGTATCAGATTCAGGGCAGTCCCTCTACAGAGAGTTCCACCTTTACCGATGTACCAGAGAACAGCTGGTACGCAGACGCCGCAGCCTGGGCCCAGAGCGCCGGGCTGGCCGAAGGCAAAGCATTTAACGGCAGCAGCGGCGTGACCCGTGAATCGCTGGCCAAGATTCTGGTGGATTATGCCGGGTACGTTGGCCGCAGCGTCAAGGGCGGCAGTCTGGAGGACGTGGCTGACAGCGATGAAATCGACGCCGCACTGACCGCCGCCGTAGCCTCCGCGCTGGGGACCGGCCTCATGTCCGGCTATGCCGGCGGCTCCTTCCGCCCCGGCGAAACGCTGACCCGCGCTCAGCTGGCACAGATTCTCCAGAATTTTGATGCGCTGGATGCGTCCTATGACAGCGAGCAGCGTCCCATTCTGCTCCAGGGGGCCATGACCATTGAGACGCAGGACATGATGGACGCCCTGACCGACCCCGTCTCCTACCGCCTGGGCCAGTGGGATTACGTTGCCGGAACCTACGCGGGATACCCTGTGGTGGTCTGCCGCACGGAGCAGGGTATGGCCAACACCGGCGCGTCCACCGCGCTGGCTATGGAGTTCTTCCATCCTGTGGCGGTGATTAATCAGGGTACCTCTGGCGGGCATGACCCCGACCTGCACACCTTTGACATTGTATTGGGCAAGCAGTCCACCAACTACTCCGCCTGGAAGTCCAAGCCCTCGGCAAAAGGCGCGGGCGTAGATTACAAGGCGTTGGAGCAGAACGGCGTCTATGCCTACGACAAGGATGAGAAGACCTTTGTCAAGGAGGTCTATCACGCCGGCGACGCCAAGCTGCTGGCCGCTGCCAACGCCGTCAAGGACAGCTATACCCAGGGCAGTGTTGTTGAGGGGACCATCTCCTCCTGCGATGCGTGGAACAATCAGATTGACCGGATGCTGTTCCTCCATGAGTTCTACGGCTCCTCCTGCGAGGAGATGGAGACCGACGCAGCCGCGCAGATCTGCAAGACCTACGACGTTCCCTTCCTGGGTATCCGCATTCTCTCCAACACAGGCATCTACGGCGAGAATTTCGATCCCGCCACCGGCCCCGCCTGCCAGGCGTTTGTCCTGGATGTTGTCGAGCAGTACATCGCCAGCTACCTGAAGACCGCCCCGGATTCCGCCACGGCCAATACTGCGAAAAGTTCTCTGGAAACCCAGAGCTACGACAAAACTCTCCGGCCCATTCTTCTGGAGGGCGCGATGACCATTGAGAGCGACGATATGATCGCCGCCCTCTCTGACGCAAAGGAGTACACTCTGGGCCAGTGGCGCTACGCTGCCGGAACCTATGAGGGATATCCTGTAGTGGTCTGCCGCACGGAGCAGGGACTGGCCAACACCGGCGCGTCCACCGCGCTGGCTATGGAGTTCTTCCACCCTGTGGCCGTCATCAACCAGGGTACCTCCGGCGGACATGACCCCGATCTGCACACCTTTGACATCGTCCTGGGCAAGCAGAGCGTCAACTCCACCGCATGGAAGACGGAGGCATCCGAAAAAGGCGCGGGCGTAGACTACACGGCGTTTGAGATGAACGGCGTATACGCCTATGACAAGAGCAAGGATACCTTTGTACAGTCCGTTTACTACGACGGCGATGCGGGACTGCTGGCCGCAGCAAATGCAGCCAAGCCTGCCTATACAAAGGGTTCCGTCGTAGAAGGCGTCATTGGTACCAGCGACGAATGGAACAACCAGATTGACCGGATGCTGTATCTACATGAGACTGCCGGCACCTCTGTCGAGGAGATGGAGACCAACGCGGCGGCGCAAATCTGCCGGACCTACGGCGTGCCGTACCTGGGTATCCGTATCCTCTCCAATACAGGTATCCATGGGGAAGATTTTGATCCCGCCAGCGGACCTGCCTGCCAGGCGTTTGTTTTGGAGACAGCGAAACAGTATATCAAGGCCAATCTTGCCTGAACCTAATAGGAAGACTGCCGGTCGGAAAATCCGACCGGCAGTCTTTGCCGTATGCATCGTCACAGAAGCGGCTCCGCCTGAAACCCCGTCTTTTTCAGGACCATTGTTTCCCGGAACCCGCAGTACCGGGCCAGCTCCGCCGCCTGGTCAAAGGCGTGGACGACGGTATCCATGCTGTGGCTGTCGCTGGTGATGCAGACGCGCCCGCCCATCTCCCGGACCGCCCGCAGCAGACGCGGTCCTGGGTATGGCGCGGTGCGGTAGCCGCGGGACATAGCCCCGGTGTTGATTTCAAAGATGACGTCCTCTTTTGCCAGCGGCTCCAGCGCCGCCAGCGCAAGGTCCAGATACTGGGGGCTGTCCTCGTCAAAAAAGCCGCCGCGCTGGTTGAATTTTGTTATCAGGTCAAAATGCCCGATAATCTGACAGCCGGTTTTCCGGTATACCTCCGACACACGGCGGTAATAGTCCCGGACAAATCCCAGGACATCCCCGCCGTAGCATTCTGCTGCGGCCTGCGCAAATTTCTCCAGGCTGTCGTCAACCGGCAGATATACGCCGTCCTTCCAAACGCCGTGGACCGATCCAATCAGGTAGTCGTACGGGTCCTGGGGCGGGCCGGAATCGATATCCTGCTCCAGACCCAGGAAAATTTCCAGCTCTCCGGCATACCGCTCCCGCAGCCGCAGGACCTCCTGCCGGTAGGCCGGGACATTCGCCATAGCGTACCTGTCCGGGTCCGCCTCCGGCGGCAGGGGGCTGTGCTCCGAGAACCCCAGGGAGGCGCACCCCGCCCGCAGCGCGCCTGTGGCCATTTCCTCCGCCGTGTTTTTTCCGTCGCTGAAGACGGTGTGGGTATGCAGATTTTGCAGTATCATTTGGTCATCTTCTCTTGCTTCACTTTGTGGTCGATGACATGCCGGGAGGCCAGTTCCGCCCGGATGTCCTCCACGGAAATACCCATCTCCACCATCAGCACCATCACATGATACATCAGGTCCGCAACCTCATATACCGTCTCCGCCTTGTCGCCGGCTTTCCCGGCGATAATGACCTCCGTGGACTCCTCGCCCACCTTTTTCAGGATTTTATCCAGTCCCTTCTGGAACAGGTACGTGGTGTAGGATCCTTCGGGGAGGTCTTTTTTTCTGCCCTCCAGCAAGCCGTATAGTCCCTCCACCGAAAAAGGCGCGGTCTGGCCGCCCTGAAACACCTGGTCATTAAAGCAGGAGTCTGTCCCCAGGTGGCAGGCGGGGCCGTCCTTGCTGACCGTCACCAGCAGCGCGTCCCGGTCGCAGTCGGCGGTGATGTCCACGATGCGCTGCACATTGCCGCTGGTCTCGCCCTTCCGCCACAGCTCCTTCCTGGACCGGGACCAGAAGCAGGTCCGGCCCTCCCGCATACTGATTTCCAGGCTCTCCCGGTTCATGTACGCCAGCGTCAGAACCTTCTTGGTGGACGCATCCGTCACAATTGCCGGAATCAGACCATGGCCGTTAAATTTCAACTCGTCAATATTCAGCATAATTTCCTCCCGTATTATAAACGCATGTTGATGCCGGCTGCGGCCAGCTCCCGTTTCAGGTCGGGGATGGACACCTCTCCGAAGTGGAAAATAGAGGCCGCCAGACCGGCGTCTACCTTCGGCAAGGTCTCGAACAGCGTCTTGAAGTGCTCCGCACATCCCGCGCCGCCGGACGCAATCACCGGCACATCCACGATCTCGCACACTGCCGCCAGCATCTCCAGGTCAAAGCCGTTCTTCACACCGTCGGTGTCGATGCTGTTGAGAACAATTTCTCCTGCGCCGTCCCCTACGCCCCGGCGAATCCATTCCAGAGCGTCCAATCCGGTGTCCTCCCGCCCGCCCTTGGCGAAGACCCGGAACTGTCCGTCCACCCGCTTGGCGTCCACCGACAACACCACACACTGGTCGCCGTATTTTTTTGCCGCCTGGGCAATCAGGGACGGGTCCCGGATGGCGCCGGAATTGACGCTCACCTTATCCGCGCCGCACTTGAGGACCCGGTCAAAATCCGCCACTGTGTTGATGCCGCCCCCCACCGTCAGGGGGATGAAGATGGTGGAGGCCACTTCGGTGAGGATACCGGTAAACAGAGCGCGGCCCTCTGCGGAAGCAGTGATGTCATAGAATACCAGCTCGTCCGCGCCGCAGCTGCTGTAGAACTCCGCCAGCTTCACCGGGGAGCTGACGTCGGCCAGCCCCAGGAAGTTGACCCCTTTAACGACCCGTCCGTCCTTCACATCCAGGCAGGGAATAATCCGTTTTGTAATCATTGGCACTCCTCCACAGCCTGCCGCAGATCCACCTCCCCTGCATACCAGGCTTTGCCCACGATGGCGGCGTAAAGCTCCATATTGCGCAAGGCCCGCAGGTCCGCATTGGAGGACACGCCGCCGGAGGCGGTGATCTGACAGCTGACCGCCTCTTTCAGTTCCGCCAGCCGTCCGCAGGCCGGCCCGGCCAGCGTCCCATCCGTGTCAATATCCGTGAAAATGAGATGCCGGACGCCAAGGGCCTCCATGGAGCGGGCGAAATCCAGGTAATGCAGCCCCGCGTCCTCCACCCATCCGGCGGTGCGGACGGAGCCGTTTTTTGCGTCGATGCCCACGGCAACCCGTTCCGTTCCGCAGGCTTCGATTGCGGCCCGTACAAAGTTTGGGTCCGTGACTGCGGCGGAACCGATTACCACGCGCCAGACCCCCAGGTCAAACACCGCCCGGATGTCCTCCATGGAACGGATGCCGCCGCCCAGTTCAATTTTCAGCCCTGCGTCTGCAACGGCCCTGACAATGACGCTGTTTTTTCGTACGCCTTCTTTTGCGCCATCCAGGTCCACCATGTGCAGATACCGCGCCCCGGCCTCGTAAAAGGTCCGCGCCGTAGCCACCGGGTCGTCCGCCACCTGGTGGACCGTGTCGAAGCTGCCCTTGTGCAAGCGGACGACCTTGCCGTCCTTTAAGTCAATTGCGGGGAAAATCAGCATACTGTCCCCCTCCTTATTTTATCTATCTGACTTGTGCTATAAAGCTTTCGTATTCCGCGAGGCTCACACGCAATCCAGGGAAATATTCTGACACAATATCTTCCTGGAAGCTACCGCCGGTTATTGTCATAAGGTTTTCTCTGCTCAGTGTTACGACTGCAAAATCCCGGTTGCAGTAATCAATTTGCCAGAATTCTTTTACGCCTGCCTGCTGATACGTCCGCATTTTTTCCAAGCGTTCCTTCATTGTGTTTGACGGCGACCAGATTTCTGTCACCAGCTGCGGGGAATACACCAAATTCCCTTTGAGCTGATCTTTGCTGCAAAACACAAGTATATCCGGCTTTCGTATTTCATACCTCTGCGCTTGGTGGGATACGCATACGTCCAATTCCTGCAGCGGAATACAGCCCTTGTCTCTGAAATAATCTCGAAATTGTGACATGACCTCGTGGCTGATCCACTGATGCTCCGGCGAAGGGGACTGCATTTTAACCGGCATTCCGTCATAAAGCTCCCACATTCCCTCGTGCGTTTCCGCAAACCGCTGGAATTCTTCTACCGTCATATTTTCGTGTTCCGAAGATTCAAACAAAGGCATACTCATCCGCGAAAGCTCCTTTCACTCACAAAACGCCCTCAAAATATGCAGCCCTACGCTCCCGCTCTTCTCCGGATGGAACTGCACGCCGTACACATTCCCCTTCGCCACCGCCGCCGTCAGCTCCGGGCCGTATTCTGCCGTAGCAATGACGCTCTCATTGCAGTCCGCGCCGTAGAAAGAATGCACAAAATAGACGCAGTCCCCCTCCTGAACGTATCGGAACAGCGGGCTTTTTTCCCTTGGAAAATGCAGTCCGTTCCAACCGATATGGGGGACCTTGTACGCCGCCGGAATCACAGGCCGGATGGGCTGCACAGAACCGGGAATCAGTCCCAACCCCTCATGACGCCCGTACTCCACGCCGTAGTCAAACAACAGCTGCATCCCCAGACAGATCCCCAGCAGCGGTTTTCCCGCCGCCGCCTCGGCGCAGACCACTTGATCCATACCATTTTTCCGCAGCAGCGCCGCCGCGTCGCCGAACGCCCCCACGCCGGGCAGTACCAGCTTGTCCGCGCTCCGGATGACCTCCGGCTCTCCAGTCACCACCGCTTCCTCGCCGATAGCCCGGAAAGAGCTTTTCAGGGAAAACAGATTCCCCACGCCGTAATCAATAATAGCAACCACGCCTACAGCACCCCCTTCGTCGAGGGGATTTCATCCGCAAAATCGGGGTCAATGGAGACGGCCTCCCGCAGCGTGCGGGCCAGACTCTTGAACACGCCCTCAATAATATGGTGGCTGTTGGTCCCTGCCAGCTGCCGGACGTGCAGCGTCATGCCCGACCGGCGGGTGAAAGCCAGCAGAAATTCCTCTGTCAGCTCCGTGTCGAAGGTCCCCACCTTCTCTGTGGGAATGTTCATCTCATAGCATAGCATTCCCCTGCCGCTGCTGTCAACGGCTGTCAGAATCAACGCCTCATCCATCGGCAGAATCGCGGAGCCGTAACGCCGGATGCCCCGCTTTTCCCCCAGCGTCTGCGCGAAAGCATCCCCCAAGCAAATACCGATATCCTCCACGGTGTGGTGGTCGTCCACATAGGTGTCGCCTTTGCAGGAAACCTGTAGATCAAAACGCCCGTGGCGGGCAAAGAGGGTCAGCATGTGGTCCAGAAAACCGCAGCCAGTGTCCACTTGACTGGTCCCAACGCCGTCCAGGTCCAGGGTCAGGGCGATCTCGGTCTCCGCTGTTCTGCGGTTCAGTGTGGCGGTGCGCATGTTATCCCTCCTTCAGAATTTCCCGGACTTTTTCCAGGAAAATGTCCATCTGCTCCCGGTTCCCGATGGTAACACGGCAGTAATCCGAAATCTCCGGCTTATCCCAGCGCCGGACCAGGACGCCCTTTGCCTTCAGGCTTCGGTAGAGCCTGCCGCCCTCCACCTGGGGACAGCGGGTGAAAATAAAGTTAGCCTTGCTGGGCAGTGTCTCGAAACCCAGCTCCTCCAGTCCGGCGGCCGTATAGGCGCGGTTTTCCTGGATGATTCTGCTGTTTTGGACATAGTAGTCGTTGCTGTCGATGGCAGCGGCCGCCGCCGCCATTGTCAGACGGTTGATGTTGTAGGAGTTGGTGGAATATTTGATCTTATCCAGGTCTTCAATCAACGTCCGGCTGCCGATGGCGTAGCCCAGCCGTCCGCCAGCCAGGGAGCGGAACTTGGAGAAGG
This sequence comes from Oscillospiraceae bacterium, assembly GCA_022800665.1. Classification (GTDB taxonomy): domain Bacteria; phylum Bacillota; class Clostridia; order Oscillospirales; family Oscillospiraceae; genus Pelethomonas. The sequence goes on along the minus strand of JAAWQS010000014.1, from coordinate 22,963 downwards.
TCTGTCCCACCAGCAGGTTCTCGTATTTCGACACCAGCCCCACGCAACTCTCGCCGCCGAAGTCGATGTACGCCTCGTCAATAAGGACTGCGTGGTCCGGATTTGTTCGGACAATCTCCTCAATTTCCGCTACGCTGACGGTCCGGCCCGTGGGGGCGTTGGGGTTGGCAATGACGATGTTTTTACGGATACCGCAGTAGTCCGCCGGTTCCAGCCGGAAGCCTTCATGCAAAGGAATTTCCGCGCGGGGCAGATTGTACAGGCTGGCATAGACAGGGTAAAATCCGTAGCTCACGGACGGAAAGGCCACAGGCCGCTCCTGGTCGCAGAAGGCCATGAAAAAGAAGTTCAGCAGTTCGTCGGAACCGTTCGCCAGAAATACGTTCTCCATATCCACGCCGTACAGCGCGGCCAGCTTCTGCCGCAGGACCCGGCCCTCCGGGTCCGGGTACAGATTCAGGCGCGCCGTCTCGGAGTCGTTCAGCGCGGCGAATACCGCCGGGGACGGCGGAAAGGGGGATTCATTGGTGTTCAGCTTCACATATTGCATATCCTGGGGCTGTTCGCCGGGGACGTACGCCTCCAGGCCGTCAAAACGCCTGCTCATAAAACGGCTCATACTTCTGTCTCCTCCTCAAACCGGGATTGTACGCTCCGGGCATGGCCCTCCAGACCCTCCTGCCGGGCAAACGCGGCAATCTTGCCGGCGGCGGCGGACAGAGCGGGGCCGGTGTAATAGGTAAACTGGGATTTTTTGATGAAGTCGTCCACGGACAGCGGACTGGCATACCGGGCCGCGCCGTTGGTGGGCAGGGTGTGGTTGGGACCGGCAAAATAGTCGCCCAACGCCTCCGGACAGTGGCGCCCCATAAAAATAGAACCTGCGTTTTTTACCTGGTCCAGATAGTCGAAGGGATTGTCCACGCACAGCTCCAGATGCTCCGGCGCCAGGGCGTTGGCAATCTCAATTGCCTCCGGAATCGTACCCGTCAGAATGATTTTCCCGTTGGCCTCGATGGACGCGCGGGCAATCTCCTCGCGGGGCAGCAGGGACAGCTGGCGTTCCAGCTCTGTACGGACTGCCTCCGCCAGGGCCGGGGAGTCCGTCGCCAACACCGCGCTGGCGCTGCGGTCGTGCTCCGCCTGGCTGAGCATGTCGGCGGCAACGTGCCGGGGATTGCTGTTTCCGTCCGCCACCACCAGGATCTCGCTGGGGCCGGCGATGACGTCGATGCCCACCTGACCGTAAACCTGCCGCTTGGCCTCCGCCACAAAGGCGTTGCCGGGACCGACAATCTTGTCCGCCTGCGGCACTGTCTCCGTGCCGTAGGCCAGGGCCGCGACGGCCTGCGCACCGCCGCAGCGGAAGACCCGGTCCACCCCCGCCAGCCGGGCGGCGGCCAGAATCACCGGGTTGATGTCCCCGCCGCAGGTGGGGGGCGAAACCATCACAATCTCCCGGCATCCGGCCAGCTTGGCGGGAATACAGTTCATGAGCACGGTGGAGGGATAGGCGGCGGTGCCGCCGGGGATATAGAGGGCGGCCCGATTGATGGGGGTGATCTTCTGGCCCAGGATAACGCCGTTCTTTTCGCTGATGATAAAATCACTGCGAATCTGGCGGCGGTGGAAGGCGCGGATATTCTCCGCCGCCTCCTCCAGAACCGCACGCAGGTCCCTGTCCAGTCCGGCCAGAGCCTGGTCCAGCCGGTCGGCGGGAACCTCCAGGGCGTCCGGCTCCGCGCCGTCGAACTCTTTGGTATACCGGCGGAGAGCGGCGTCGCCGTTCTGCCGTACGTCCGCCAGAATAGCCGAGACTGTACCGGCTATGTCCCGCTTGTCCTCCGTGCGGGCTAAAATCTCCGATAGCGAAACCTCGCCTGCGTTGAGTAAACGTATCATAGGAAACACCTCATATCTTTGTCTGGAGCGGCTCCGCCGCCTTTTGGCACAGCTGTGAAATCTGGTCGTGCTTGAACTTATAGCCGACCTTGTTGGCGATCAGCCGCGCACTGATGGGCACAATGGTCTCCCGCGGCTCCAGATTGTTCTCCAGCAGCGTTTTTCCGGTCTCCACAATGTCCACGATCACGTCGCTCAGCCCCAGAATCGGGGCAATTTCAATGGAGCCGTTGAGCTTGATAATATCAATCTGCCGGCTGTGGGCGCTGTAGTAGCGGGCGGCGATATGGGGGAATTTCGTGGCGACCCGCAGCGTCCGGTCCGGGTTGTCCCGGAAATCCTTCTTAGCCGCCACGCACATCCGGCACTTGCCCAATCCCAAATCTGCCAGTTCATACACGTCCGGCGCGTACTCCAGCAGGATGTCCCGGCCCGCCACGCCCACATCCGCCGCGCCCCGCTCCACATAGATGGCCACGTCCGACGGCTTCACCCAGAAATAGCAGACCCCTGCCTCCGGATTTTCAAAAATCAGCTTCCGGTTCTCCTCCTCAATGGCGGGGCAAGGATACCCGGCGGCTTTGAACCGGGCGTAGACCTTTTCCCCCAGCCGCCCTTTCGGCAGCGCAATATGAATCATTTCCATTACCCCTGTCCTCCTTCTCCAAACCGGACCGTCTCCCGGTACCGCAGGCCCTGGGGGATGTTCCGCTCCACACGGACCGTCTTCCCCTGCTCCGCCAGCGAGTCCGCCAGCCGGGCCACGGCGGCAGGGTCGTCCCCGGCGCGGTAGAGCAGCAGCGTATCCACGTCAAGCTCCCCCGCCTTCTCCAGCCGCTCCAGCTGGTCCAGGTAGACGGCAAAGCCGATTGCGCCGCCCTGCTTGCCCATGCGTCGCAGCAGGTTGTCGTATCGCCCCCCCGCCAGGACGCCGCTGGGCAGTCCCGGCAGATAGCCGCGGAAAATGACGCCGTTATAGTAGCTCATATCGTTGACAATAGAGAAATCCAGACGCAGGTTCTCCGCAAGGCCCCGGTCTTTCAGGAGAGCGCACAGGCTCTCCAGCTCCTCCAGGGAGGACTGCACGCCGCTCCGGTCCGGCAGATTTTTCAGCTGGGGCAGCGCCTCGTCCGGCGGGCCGTAGAGCAGCGCAAGGCTGCAGAGGGCTTCCGACAGGCTGTGGCCGATGCCCGCCTGGGCGCAGGCGGTGCGGATGGCGGGGGCGTTCTTCCGGCCAATCTCCGCGAGCAGTTCTTTTCGCACGCTGTCCTCCTGCCCCTCCAGCAGACCGGTGACAAAGCCCATATGCCCCAGGTCCAGCAGGTAATCCCCGCGGTTGAGCAGCGACATGCTCTCGGCGGCCAGGGCCAGCACCTCGCCCATGGCATAGAGGTCCAGGGAGCCGGTACACTCCAGTCCAGTCTGCATGATCTCCTGGAAGCCCATGGCGGCGGGGGAGGTGCGGTAGACGTTTTCGTGGTAGTACACCTTCTGGAGCGCGCCGCCGGCGGGGGGCGCGTTCTTCACGATGGAGAGGGTGACGTCCGGCTTGAGGGCCATCAGTTGGCCGTCGGTGTCGGTGAAGGTGATGACGTTCTCACTGACCAGAAAACTTTTGTTGCGCACATAGAGGTCATAAGCCTCGAATTTGCTCATGCGGTAGGGCTGGTAGCCCCGGCGGTGGTACAGCTCCCGCAGGGCGAGTCCGGCCCGCTCATCGGGGCGGAGTATGGTGTCCATATAGAAATCCTCCATATCATTGTGATCGTGCATTGTTTTTCAGGGAATCGTATGAGAGCTGTCAATCCGTCCCCGGCAGGCGGTCCAAGGCCGTCTGGTACCCGCCGGTCCCGTAGGTATAGCAGCGGTTGACGCGGCTGATGGTTGCGCTGCTGGCCCCGGTAGCATTGGCAATCTGGCTGTAAACCATGCCCTTGCGCAGCAGGCTGGCCACCAGCAGACGCTGGGCGCAGTCCTGAATTTCCTTTCCGGTCATCAGGTCCTCCAGAAAAGCCCTGCACTCCTCCTCGGTCCGCAGGGCGAGAACCGCCTGAATCAGCATCTGTGCGCCCTCCGAATGAAATATGTCCACAGCATTGGCCCCTTTCATCGCTTTTATACTTTAGCATGGTAGCACGGCATACTCAAAAAGTCAATAAAGAGCGGCCCGTAAACTTGGATGATATTTTTCGGGACAATGTAAAATTTTCCTGTCATTTTGTACAAATTATCGGAAAGGCGTCCGTGAATAACGGAAAATTTTCAAGTTTATCCGTCAAAATTCACATAAATTGTGGACAAGAGGCTGTAGATTCATGTATAATGAATTCCAATGGGAAGCGCCCCTTACGGCTTCCCGCTGCCCGCAGCCCGGGCAGGCAATCTGAGAGGAGGAGGGGAGCTGTCAATGAACGAACAGAGTACCATTTATAAACATTCCATGAAACTGGAACGCCGGACGGCATCACTCTATGTCCAGAATACGGGCTGTCAACAGTGTCCGCCATGCTACGGCTGGGGACCTGGTGTGCGCAACCACTTCCTGCTGCACCACATCCTGAGCGGCAGGGGCGTGTATTTGTGCCGGGACAAACGGTATGAGCTGAGCGCTGGAGATACCTTTTTAGTCTACCCGGACACGACAATCCATTACTGCGCCGACAGTCAAGAGCCATGGGAGTATGTCTGGGTAGGCTTCAGCGGCCTGGACGCCGCCGCCTGCGTGTCCCGCACCGACTTTACCCCGGATGAACCGGTCTTCCGGGGCCGGGACAGCGAGGAGATCCGCCGCCTGCTGGAAGGCGTGTACCAGAGCTACGGCGCCGCCATGTGGGAGGAACTGGAGATGACCTCGCGTCTGTACAGTCTGCTGTCTTTCCTGACCCGCACCGCCAAAGCCAAGCCCGACAGCAGGGAGGATGCCTCCGACTGCGCCCAGATGGCGGCAGAGTACATCATCAACCACTATGAGGAGCCCATCACAGTGGAGGGCCTGGCCGCATACGCTGCGGTGAGCCACTCCAGCCTGTACAGACGCTTTGTGAAGCGGTTCCAAATCTCTCCAAAGCGGTTTCTGCTGGAATACCGCATCGAACGGGCCTGCGCGCTGCTGTCCGCCACCAACTGCTCCATCCAGGAGGTGGCGACGTCCGTGGGGTTTGAAGACCCCTTCTATTTTTCCCGGGCATTCAAGGACGTCAAGGGCCTCTCCCCCAGGCAGTTTGCCCAGCAGGTCCGGACCGGCAGGGAAGAGGAGGAGACAGTTTGACAAAAAAGATGTAAAACATGGATGAAAAATCCATGTTCATGTAAGGTGAAAGAATCTATAATGCAGGTATGAACCACTCTAATTCATAAGGATTTTTCAGGAGGCGCTATGGGATATCAATTTTCACCGGAGACTGATTTTCAACAACTGGAGCAGGCGCTCTCCAGGCTCTACTCCCCCCAGCAGCTGCCAAGCCAGATCAACCGCTACCGCAGCCTTCTGGCGGGCCTGACCGAAACCTTTGGCCCCTGTGCCCAGGCCGCCGTTTTCTCCGCGCCGGGCCGCACGGAGATCTGCGGCAACCACACCGACCACCAGCATGGCCTGGTGCTGGCCGGCAGCATCGACCTGGACGTTATTGCAGCGGCGGCTCCCAATGGGGAGGACGTCATCCGCATCCAGAGCGAGGGCTTCCCCATGGACATTGTGGAGCTGGACAGCCTGGAGGTCCGGGAGGAGGAGCGCAACACCTCCGCCGCCCTCATCCGCGGCGTAGCCGCCTGGTTCCAGAGCCAGGGCTGTAAGCTGGAGGGCTTCAACGCCTACACCACCTCCACTGTCTTCAAGGGCAGCGGCCTCAGCTCCAGCGCCGCTTTCGAGGTGCTGCTGGGCAATATCTTCAACGAGCTGTTCTTTGACGGCCAGTGCTCCCCCGCCCGCATTGCCCAGACCGGGCAGTATGCGGAGAACGTCTTTTTCGGCAAGCCCAGCGGCCTGCTGGACCAGATGGCCTCCTCTGTGGGCGGCATGGTGACAATCGACTTCCAGGACAACGCCAGCCCCGTGGTGGAGCGGCTGGACTTCGACTTCTCCTCCGCCGGACATGCGCTGTGCATCATCGACAGCGGCGCGGACCACGCGGACCTCACAGGCGAGTACGCCGCCGTTACGCAGGAGCTGAAGGAGGTCTGCGCTTACTTTGGCAAGAACGTGCTGCGGGAGGTGCCGGAGGCCGACTTTTTCACCGCCCTGCCGGAGCTGCGCCGGAAGGCCGGCGACCGGGCCGCGCTGCGGGCCATCCATGTGTACGAAGAGAACCGCCGTGTGGCGGGACAGGCCGCCGCGCTGAAGCAGGGCGATTTTGAGGGCTTCCTGCAGCTGGTGAAGCATTCGGGCCTGTCCAGCTGGCGGTTCCTGCAGAACGTGGCCCCTGCCGGGTACACCCACCACCAGGAGGTGGCTCTGGCTCTGGCTCTGTGCGAGCGGCTGCTGGAGGGCCGGGGCGCGTGCCGCGTCCACGGCGGCGGCTTTGCGGGGACCATCCAGGCTTTTGTCCCGCTGGACATGCTGGTGCGTTTCCAGACGGAGATGGAGAAGGTCCTGGGGGCCAAATCCTGCCATGTGCTGACCATCCGTCCGGTGGGCGGCATCAGATTAGCGTAAGGAGACAAGACAATGAAGGATACATCTGTTTCCAAGTACATCGCGGCCCTGGCGGACTACGGCATCCGCAGGGGTATGACCGCGCCGGAGGACCGGATCTGGGTAATCAACAGCCTGCTGCATGAGATGGGCATTTCCAGCTATGAGGAGCCGGAGGACGCCGCCGAGCTGCCTTTGGAGGAGATTCTGGGCGGACTGGTGGATTACGCCGTCCGGGAGGGAAAAATCGACGGCGGGCCGGTGAGCCGGGACCTGCTGGACACCGCCTTGATGGGTGTGCTGACCCCCCGGCCCAGCCTGGTCATCTCCCAGTTCCGCCACCTGTACCGGGACAACCCCGCCCTGGCCACGGACTGGTACTATCAGCTCAGCCAGGACACGGACTACATCCGGGCCTACCGCATCGCCAAGGATGTGAAGTGGATCACAGCCACCGAATACGGCGATCTGGATATTACCATCAATCTCTCCAAGCCGGAGAAGGACCCCAAGGCGATTGCCGCCGCCAAGTCCGCCCCCCAGGGCGGGTACCCCAAGTGCCAGCTCTGCTGTGAGAACGAGGGCTACAGCGGGCGGCTGGACCACCCCGCCCGCCGGAACCACCGCATCATTCCCATCACCATCGACGGGGCGGACTGGTTCTTCCAGTATTCCCCCTATGTCTATTACAATGAGCACTGCATCTGCTTGAACAAGCGGCACACGCCCATGAAAATCGACCGTGCGGCGTTCCGGAAGCTGCTGGACTTTGTGCGGCAGTTCCCCCACTACTTTGTGGGTTCCAACGCGGATCTGCCCATTGTGGGCGGCTCCATCCTCAGCCACGACCACTTCCAGGGCGGACGGTATACCTTCGCCATGGAGAAGGCCCCCATAGAGCGGACAGTCTCCTTCCCCGGTTTCGAGGACGTGGAGGCCGGACTGGTGAAATGGCCCATGAGCGTGCTGCGCATCCGCTGTCAGGACAGCGGGCGGCTGGTGGAGCTGGCGGACAAAATCCTCGCCGCCTGGCGCGGGTACAGCGACCCCGCCGTCTTTGTGTACGCGGAGACGGACGGCGAGCCCCACAACACCATCACCCCCATTGCCCGGATGCGGGACGGCAAATTCGAGCTGGACCTGGTGCTACGCAACAATATCACCACAGATGCGTATCCTCTGGGGGTCTATCACCCCCACCAGGAGCTGCACCACATTAAGAAAGAGAACATCGGCCTGATTGAAGTCATGGGTCTGGCGGTACTGCCCGCCCGGCTGAAGACCGAGATGGCCCGGCTGGGAGAGATGCTGGTCAGCGGCGGCGACCCGGCCCAGGATGAGGAGCTGTCCAAGCACGCGCCCTGGGCGGAGGAGCTGCGGCAGAAGTACACGTTTACCGCGGATACGGTGGACGGGATTTTGCAGCAGGAGATCGGCCACGTGTTTGCCAAGGTTCTGGAACATGCGGGCGTGTTTAAGCGCACCGAGGAGGGACAGGCTGCATTTCTGCGGTTTGTGGAGTCGGTCCGGTAAAAGAAGAATTATAAGAGTAGAAGAGCGGCTGCCGTTACGGGTCAGCCGCTCTTTTCCGCTCTGATATTTTCACCAGCCGGGGCCTGTTGTACCGCTGTATGGCAACGCAGGAGAGGTCCGCCGCCGCCGCTGCAAGGGCTGTGAGCCAGAAGACGGGGACTGCGCCAAAAGGGATGGCAAAGAGTACGGAGGCCAGACTGAAGACGGCGGTGAGCTCGTGGACCGCCTCCGCATGGCACATGTTGTTGATGACCTCCTCCAAGGAGTGCAGCCTGAGAGAAAACTCCCTGGGGTCATAGGTGACTGCGTTCGCCTTCCACCGCTTGACCCGCAGAAACCGGTAAAGCTCCGGTTCCCAGGGCTTTTGCTGAAACCACCTGCGCCGGTAATCGTACCGCTTCCGGAAAAACAACCACAGCACGGCGGGGGACAAAAAGCGGATGAACATGTGATAGGCAAACATACCGGATGCGACCGCAGCGGTGAAATACCACGCTGTCCCAGGACGGGCGCAGTAAGCCGCGCCGAAGGCCAGGCATCCGGTCAGGCCCGCGGCCATGACCAACAGCAGAATTCTGCGCAGCGGCAGCTGACGGCTCATTTCAATCCCAGCTTTTTCTGGGCTTCCTCTCTCATCTTGTACTTGAGAATCTTACCCGCCGCATTCATGGGGAACGCATCCACAAAGTCCACATACCGGGGAACCTTGTGCTTCGCCATATGGGACAGGACAAAGCTCTTCAGCTCCTCCTCCGTCATCGTCTCCCCCTCTTTCAAGATGATGCAGGCCATAATCTCCTCGCCGTACTGCTCGTCCGGCACGCCGATGACCTGCACGTCCCGGACCTTGGGGTTGGTGTAGATAAACTCCTCAATCTCACGGGGATAGATATTCTCGCCGCCCCGGATAATCATATCCTTCAGCCGGCCCGTGACCCGGAAATTGCCGTTCTCGTCCTCGCAGCACAGGTCGCCGGAGTGGAGCCAGCCCTGGCGGTCAATCGCCTCTGCGGTTGCGCCGGGCATTTTATAGTAGCCCTTCATAATGTTGTAGCCCCGCGCCACAAATTCGCCGCTGACCCCGATGGGACATTCCTCCCCGGTGTCCGGGTCGATGATCTTGCACTCCACATTGGCAAAGCGGCTGCCAACGGTCTCTGTGCGCACATCCAGGGGATCGTCGAAGCTGCTCATGGTACAGCCGGGAGATGCCTCGGTCTGGCCAAAGACGCTGATAATCTGTTTCATGTTCATCACGTCTGCCGCCTTGCGCATCAGCTCCGGCGGGCAGTTGGCCCCGGCCATAATGCCCGTGCGCATGTGGGAGAAGTCCGTTTTGGCGAAATCGGCGTGGTTCATCATAGCAATGAACATGGTGGGTACGCCGTTAAAGGTGGTAATCCGCTCCTGATTGACGCAGGCCAGGGCGGGTTTCGGAGAGAAGTAGGGCAGGGGACACATAGTCGTGCCGTGGGTCATGGAGGCGGTCATGGACAGCACCATGCCGAAGCAGTGGAACATGGGGACCTGAATCATCATCCGGTCGGCGGTGGACAGGTCCATGTGGTCTCCGATATATTTGCCGTTGTTCACCACGTTGTAGTGGGTGAGCATCACGCCCTTGGGGAAGCCGGTGGTCCCGGAGGTGTACTGCATATTGGCCACATCGTGGACCCGGACCGCAGCGGCCCGGCGGCGGACCTCCTGGAGAGACACCCGTCCAGAGAGGGCCACTGCCTCCTCCCATGTCAGGCACCCGGTCTGCCGGTAGCCCACCGTGACCACGTTGCGCAGGAAGGGAAGACGCTTGCAGTGGAGGGGCTTGCCGGGCTTGGCGGAGGCCAGCTCCGGACACAGCTCGGCGATAATCTCCGCATAGTGGCTGTCCCGGTAGCTCTCGATCATCACCAGGGTGTGGGTGTCGGACTGGCGGAGCAGATATTCCGCCTCGTGAATCTTATAGGCGGTGTTGACCGTGACCAGCACCGCACCGATTTTGGTGGTAGCCCAGAAGGTGATAAACCAGGCGGGGACGTTGGTGGCCCAGATCGCCACCTTGTCCCCCGGCCCCACGCCCATGGCAATGAGGGAGCGGGCGAACTGGTCCACGTCGTCCCGGAACTGGGCATAGGTGCGGGTGTAGTCCAGGGTCGTGTATTTGAAGGCGTACTGGTCGGGGAACTCCTCCACCATCCGGTCCAGCACCTGGGGGAAGGTGCGGTCGATGACCGTGTCCTTCTTCCAGACATACTGACCGGTACCGGCGGTGTTATAGTAGAGGTGTTTTTTCCGGCTCTCCCGCTCAAACCGGGAGAGATACACGCCGTAGTGGGTGAGGATCATGTCCAGGTCCTCCAGCCCCTCCACCCAGGCGGGGTCCCAGACCAGGGAGATGAAGCCGTCATAGTTGACGGACCGCAGGGCGTTCATCAGGTCCTGAACCGGCAGTTTTCCTTCCCCCATCAGCTCCGGGGAAACATGGCCGTTTTCCGGCGTGCCATCATGGATGCGCACGTGGCGGACATAGGCCCCCAGATTGGTGATGGTCTGCTCCGGGGTCTCGTTCTGGAGCAGGCAGGTGTCAAACATGTTCCAGCAGGCGGAGAGATGGTCGCAGGCAAAGTAGTCCAGCACCTCCACCAGCTTTTTTGTGTCGCCCATGGGACCGCTGCTCTCCAGCAGCAGAACCACACCGGCACGCTCGGCTATGTCCACAAAGGATTGCAGCCGCTGGATAATCTCCTCGCCGCTGCCGCTGTCCGTATGCAGCAGCACATAGGAAACCAGCAGGTTGCGGGCGGTCTCGACAGCGGCGGAAACCTCGTCCTCCGCCGCCGGGGAGGTCAAATCGGCCTCTACCCCCACGCAGGGGATGGTCAGATTCTGTCCCATCAGCTGGCGGCGGGCCGCAACAGCCAGTTCGGGATTGGTGGGGCTGCTGCGGGAGGTCAGGGCGGGGTTGCGGACGCTGTCCATCTCCAGGCCCTGGAGCTTTGCGTCCACAGCGGCGGTGCAGAAACCGGCCCAGTCCTGTCCGGACCAATTACGGATCGTATAAGAGAGCTTCATGATTACGCCTCCTCGTACATGATCTTGTTCAGTGCGCTGATATAGGCCCGGATACTGGCGCCGATGACGTCGGTGGAAATGCCGTTGCCCGAATAAAGCTTGCCGTTGGAGCGCAGCTTCACCAGGGCGGAACCCATGGCCTCCCGGCCCTCGGTGACGGTCTGAATCTGGTAGTCGGCCAGCTCGTAGTGGTGGCCGATGATCTGCTCAATGGCCAGGAAAGCCGCGTCAATGGGGCCGTCCCCGGCGCATACGCCCTGCTGCTTCTCCCCCTCCCGCTCCAAAGTCAGGGTAGCCATTGCGCTGGTCAGATTGCCGCAGGTGATGACATAGTTGACAATCCGGTAGACGGAGGGGACCTGCATGGCGGAGCTGGCTACGATAGCGTCCAGCTCCCGTGTGCTGACGAAGTGCTTTTTGGAGGCAATACGGCGGAACGCCTCAAATACCTTGGCGTTGTCCTCCTCGCTCAGATCATAGCCCAGGCGCCGCACCACCTTGACCACCTCGCTGATATCGTCCCCGGCGGTCAGACAGATGGTGGGCGCGCCCTCGCTGACCCCGCTGTCAAAGGGGGAACCGCTGCTACGCTCGGTTTGCAGCATCCACTGCAGCTGAGCGGCGGCGCGGGCCAGCTCTGTGGTCCGCAGGCCGTAGCGCAGGCCCTTGCTCTCCCCGCGGGCAGTCATGTAGGCGGCAAAAGCCTTTGTAGTGGGGATATCCATGGGGGTGATGGCCGTTTTGACCACCTCGGCTCCCGCATCCACGGCGGCAGCGGCGCAGGCCACCGCCATCTTCAGGTTGTTGCTCAGCTCCACGCCCAGCCGCACGTTTTTCAGCGCAGGTACCTGTTCCAGTACCATCCGGACAAACTCTGCGCACTCGCCGGGCGTCATGATTCCGGCGGAGTCGCAGAGCGTAACGGTCTCCGCGCCCGCCGCTGCAGCGGCGTCCAGCAGCCGGCAGAGCACGTCTGTCTCTGCGCGGGTGGCGTCCAGGGCGGAAAACTCCACCTGCTCCGTGTGGTACCGCGCCCGCTCCACCAGGGCCTTGACAAGCTCCAGCATGGCGGGGGCCTTCTTGTGGCAGAGGTACTCCATCTGGACCGCAGAGGCGGGGAGCATGATGTGCAGCGCGGGTTTCCGTGCGCCGCGGATGCTCTCCCAGGCCGCGTCTACGCTCTCCTCCGTCACTCCGGCGGCGGCGGATACGCAGGCGGAGGTCACGACGGAGGCGATGGTCTTGTTGCTGAGGGTGTCGGACTTGGCGTCCCCGATGGGGGGCAATTCAATAGCGTCCACCTGGAGCCGGTCCAGGGAGCGGGCAATCTCCACCCGTTCCTTGAAACTCAGCGTTCCGGTCCGGTCCTTGCCGGCCTCCCGCAGGGTGACGTCGGAAATGTAAATAGTTCTCATAGCTCTGCTTCTCCTTTTTTAATCCTTTGCGGCGTCCAGCCGCGTATTGACGGCCTGTCTCAGGAAAAAGAAAAAATCCCGGGAGCAGGTCTTTCTGCTCCCGGGACGATAAAAAACTGTTTTACCGCGGTACCACCCGGATTCGCGCCTGAGCGCGCTCTCAATCAGGCTCCAGCAAGCCTCTGCCTGGATAACGGGGGCAAAACCGTGGCGCCCTACTGGAAAACGCATCGTTGGGGCGTCCCGCTCCGGCGCCAGCCGCCCCGCCGCCGCTGACCGGCTCGCACCAACCGCCGGTTCTCTGACAACGCTCACAACAGGGCATAACGCCTTCTACGCATTTGGGAAGTATCAACTTATGCGGCATTGTATCACATAGAAACGGGACTTGTCAAGCCCCAAATTTGTCGTGGCCTGCGCACTGCCGTCTGCTCCGGGTCTTGCCATGGCTGGGAAAATGTGCTACACTTGCCAAAAAGAGAAAGGACTCCCCCTTGGGGCGGGCAGGTACAGATATGGCAAAAGAGATTCAATGGAGCCGGTTCCTCGCGCCGGACGCAAAGCCCAGCCCAGGAGAACAGCTGGGGCTTGTGGTGCGGCTGAGCATCCCCGTCATTCTGGCGGAGATCAGCTCCACCATTATGAGCTATGCAGACTCCGCCATGGTGGGGTCTTTGGGGGCCGCGGCTACCGCATCGGTGGGACTGGTCGCCACTACCACCTGGCTTTTCAACGGCATGGGCATGTGCATTGTAACAGGCTTCTCCATCCAGATTGCCCAGCTGCTCGGCGCAGGACGGCTGCGGCAGGTGCAGTCGGTCATGCGGCAGGCTATGATGGTCTGCACAGCAATAGGGCTCCTTTTTGCTGCGGCGGCAGCGGGCATCAGCGGATTCCTGCCGGTTTGGCTGGGGGGCGGGCCGGAGGTGTGCGCAGGCGCATCCCGCTACTTCTTTATCTACGGCTGCGGCCTGCCGGCGGTGCTGCTGCGGCAGGCGGGAGGAAGTATGTTGCAGTGCAGCGGGGACATGAAGACGCCCAGTGCGCTCAATATCCTCATGTGCGTCATGAACGTAGGGTTCAATGCGTTCTTTATCTTTCCCACCAGAACCGTGGCAGTCCGGGGAATGCGTTTTACCATGTATGGTCTGGGGACAGGCGTGGCCGGGGCGGCTCTGGGGACGGTGATGAGCGAGGCAGTGGCTATGACGCTGATGATGTACTTTGTCTGCCGCCGCTCTCCGGTACTGCGTCTGGAAAAGGGAATCCCGTGGCGGCTGGAGCGGGGCTGCATGAGGACCACGGTGCGGCTGGCTGTCCCCATTGCGCTGGAGCGTGTGACCACCTCGCTGGCCCAGATTGCGGGGACAAAGATTGTCTCGCCTCTGGGAACCACGGCAGTGGCGGCAAATTCTTTGGCTGTGACAGCGGAGGGATTCTGCTATATGCCCGGCTACGGTATGGCGGCGGCAACTACCACGCTGGTGGGACAGAGCATTGGCGCAGGACGGAGGGATCAGGCCAAACGGTTTGCATGGCTGAGCGTTGGGGTAGGCGTGGGCGTCATGACCTGTACGGGCGTCCTCATGTATATTGCTGCGCCGTGGATATTCTCTATGCTGACGCCCGATCCAGCGGTTCAGACGCTGGGGGCGGCGGTACTTCGTATTGAAGCGTTCGCCGAGCCTCTTTTTGCCGCCTCCATTGTGGCCGCAGGCGCGCTGCGGGGAGCGGGGGATACCCTCGTACCCAGTATAATGGAATTGGGGAGCATGTGGGGGGTGCGGATTCCGTTGGCTATGATGCTGGTGGGTCCCCTTGGCCTCCACGGCGTATGGACGGCCATGTGTACGGACCTCTGTATCCGGGGGCTGCTGTTCCTCCTGCGGATGTACCGGGGGAGGTGGCTTGAAATCCAGACCATCAGTGCGGTTTAGAAGAACGCCGGTATATTCGCAGGCCCTCCCAAAACACATGAAAGCAGGAAAGACCAACAGCTCCGCCAGAGGCTGTTGGTCTTTGTCAGGTCTCCGGCTCAGCCGGAGGCTTTCAATTTTGTCAAACGGGCGATCATACCGGAAAAATGGATGCGGTCCAGCTGCCAGAGGAACCCGTCCATATACAGCAGCGGGTCTTTGAAATTCTCATCGCACTGCAGGACGATATTCTCTTTAACAGCGGTATCCTCCATGTCGTCCACAAACCGCCCGCAGACAGCCGCCATACGATCTGCCTCCGGGCCGGGCCGGCATTCCAGGACCCAGTATTTTCCGTCGTCACAGTCTGTCAAGCGGAAACCGGCACGAAGCAGGCGTCCGGCGCTGATTTGATACGGCATCGGCTTCAGATATGGATGATCTCGTATTCCCGTGTACCCAGGCCAAGCTCCGCGGCAGTTTCAATGGTGTGAATGCCGTTGCGGGACTCCATACGCTCAATCAGCGCGGCCTTGCCGGGGTCCGGGGAGGCGTACACCGCGTCAATGCAGGCCTGGTCTACGGCCACGGGGTCGAGAGAGGCAAAGATACCAATATCCGCCATCTCCGGCTCCGCAGGCGCGGCACAGCAGTCACAGTCCACGCTCAGGCGGTTGGCCACGTTGATATAGACGATGTTCTCCCCGCCGACATGGGCTATGACCGCCTGGCAGGCATCGGCCATGGACTCCAGGAAGGAGTTGTGGTCGGCATTCATGAGGGCGTCAAAGGAGGTCTCCCCGCTGCCGGAGGTGTGAATCCACTGCTTGCCGCGGGAGGAGGCGATGCCGATGGACATGTTTTTCAGCGCGCCGCCGAGACCGCCCATAGGGTGGCCTTTGAAGTGGGAGAGCATCAGGATGGAGTCGTAGTTGTCCAGATGTGCGCCGACGAAATTTTCCTTGAGCTGCTTGCCGCCGGTGACGGGAAGGGAGAGATCGCCGTCCTCGTCCATGATGTCGCAGGGGGCGATGTCCATAAAGCCGTGTTCCTTCATGGTCTCCCAGTGGGCGGCTGTGGTGTTGCGGCGGCCCTCATAGGCGGTGTTGCACTCTACAATCGTACCGTTCAATTCCTTGACCAGAGGCGCAATCATGGCGGGCTGGAGGAAGTTGTGTCCGCCGGGTTCGCCGGTGGAAATCTTTACCGCCACCTTGCCAGGCAGGGAGACGCCCAGTGCGCGGTATATTTTTTGCAGCGCATCTGCGGTCAGTTCCTCTGTGAAGAAAACCTTTGCTTTTTCCATTGTATTGAAACTCCTTCTGCAAATTTTGTGCGTACGGACAGATACAGATATTATATACTTTGGAGTGGGCTCCATGTCAAGTCCCTTGGGGGAAATATTTTTTGCGGGGCGCGGTTTTATTGGGTTAAGGAAATCTTAAAGATATCTTATACCGCATTCACTTGCGAAAGTGCGCCGGGTTCTGTATAGTGCGTACTAGTTCAAATAGTACAGTTAGGGAGTGATCTGCATGACTATGCATTTAGCGTTGATGCTGGGTGGAATCCTGTTTTTATTCTGCTTTATTTATACGGCTGCGCTGCTGCTGCGCCGTTAGGAGGGATTGAACGTGCTGCAACTGAATTACCGGGACGCCCGTCCCATCTACGGGCAGATCAAGGACGGCCTGCGCAAGCTGATCGTCACCGGCGCGCTGGAGCCGGACGAGAAACTGCCCTCCGTCCGGGCCATGGCGATGGATCTGGCCATCAACCCCAACACTATCCAGCGGGCTTACGCGGAGCTGGAGGCCGAGGGCTTTCTCTACTCCGTTCCCGGCAAGGGCAGCTTTGCCGCCCTGCCGCCGGAGCCGCTGGAGGCCCGCCGCCGGGAGCTGCTGCAAAAACTCCATGAGCTGATTGCAGAGCTGCGGTGCCTGCGCTTTTCCAACGAGGAGATCATCACCGCGGTAGAGGAGGAGCTGAAGCAATGATTGAAGTAAAAAATATAGTCAAGACCTTTGACGGCTTTACTGCTCTGGACGGCGCATCCATCACCGTT
Source organism: Oscillospiraceae bacterium (assembly GCA_022800665.1). Lineage (GTDB taxonomy): Bacteria > Bacillota > Clostridia > Oscillospirales > Oscillospiraceae > Pelethomonas. Next base: position 6,433 of record JAAWQS010000014.1, on the reverse strand, counting down.
CCCGACGGCGGCGTCTATGGCCTGGTGGGCCCCAACGGCGCAGGCAAGTCCACTATCATCCGTCATCTGACCGGTATCTACGCCCCCGACAGCGGCGAGGTGTTGGTGGAGGGCGAGCCGGTCTATGAGAACCCCGCCAAGAAGGCTCTGCTGGCGGTCATCCCCGACGACTGGTTCTATTTCCCCTCCTCCACTATTTTTGACATGATGCGCTTTTACCGGGGCTTTTACCCCAATTTTGACGGGAACCGGTACGAGAAGTTCAAGGAAGTCTTCTCCCTCCCGGAAAAATCCCCCATCCGCCGCATGAGCAAGGGAATGCAGAAGCAGGCGGCGTTCTGGCTGGCCATGTGCTGTCGGCCCAAATATCTGATTCTGGACGAACCGGTGGACGGTCTGGACCCGGTGATGCGGCGGCAGGTGTGGAGCCTGATGATGAGCGACGTCACCGAGCACGGGACCACGGTGCTGGTATCCTCCCACAACCTGCGGGAGCTGGAGGATGTGTGCGACCATGTGGGCATCATGAACAAGGGCAGAGTGCTCCTGGAGCGCAGCCTCAGCGACCTGCAGGAGAATATTGTAAAGCTCCAGGCGGTCTGGAAGCCCGGCGAGGTCCCGGTTCTGCCGCGGGAGCTGGAGGTCCTCCACACCTCCCACGTGGGCCGTGTCTATACCTATATCGTCCGCGGAAAGGCCCAGGAGATTACCCGGCAGCTGCAGGTCCACCAGCCCCTGATGCTGGAGGCTCTGCCCCTGTCGCTGGAGGAAATTTTCATCTATGAATTGGGAGGTGAGCAGTATGCAGTCAAAGAGATCATTCTTTAACAAGGCGCTGTTCCGGAAAAATCTGACGCGCTACTGGCCCTTGTGGGGCGGCATGTCCATTGCCGGATCGTTCATTCCCCTGTATATGCTGCTGGAATTATCGACCCGGACGTCGTTGGGGCTGGCCCCCGGCCCCAACGACTTTGCGGAGCTGCTTTACGGCGCAGTCACTATATTCGCCCCGACGTTCCTCATGGTCTACGCCCTCCTGTGCGCCATGCTGGTGTGGAATTACCTGTACTCCCCCAGGGCGGTGGGGCTGATGCACACGCTGCCTGTGGACCGGACGTGCCTGTTTGTGACCAACGCCCTGTCTGGTCTGGTTATGCTGGGCATCCCGTTCCTGGTTGTGGGCGGGCTGCTGTGCCTGCTTGCGCTGGCATTTGGATTTTTCAATCTCCTGGCGGCGGTCAATACCGTGGCGGCAGTCATTTTGCTGGCAGTTCTGTTTTTCGGCCTGGCGACGCTGTGCGCCATGCTGACGGGCCATACCGCCATGCTGCCGGCGCTGTACCTGCTGTTGAATTTCCTGGCGGCTCTTCTGGAGACCATGGTGGGATTCCTGAACCAGACGTTCCTGATGGGCATACCGCTCCAGTCGATGCAGCTGCAGTTTCTGACGCCGCTCCTGCAAATTTATGAGAACTTCACCATGGGCTATTTAGATATGGAGCCTGCATCCGCCGCGTCCCAGGAATCCGCCGTCTACCTCCAGGGGCTGGGTACGGTGGCTCTGTACGGCCTGGCGGGCATAGGTCTGCTGGCGTTGTCCTAGCTGCTGTACCGGAAACGGCAGAGCGAGCGGGCGGGAGACATTGTGGCCTACCGTCCCCTGCGGCCTGTGTTCCGCTACGGCGTTGCGCTGCTGAGCGCACTGACTCTGGGGCCGCTGCTGGAGAGCGCGTTCTGGGCGGCGATATATGCGGATATCCCAAGCTCGAACCTGCTGCCGATGATCGTATGCATGGCGATAGCCGGGGTGGTTGGGTACTACGTGGCCTCCATGCTGCTGGAAAAATCCCTGCGGGTGTTCAAGGGCAGCTGGAAGGGCGTGCTGGCGGTCTGCGCCGGTGCGGCGGTCATCTGCCTTACCGTCAGTATGGACCTGTTTGGGTTGGAAAACAAAATCCCGGCGTTGGATGAGATTCAAAAGGTGACGCTCAATGGCTTTACGTGCATGACCTTTGAGACGGACACGGCGGAGGGACGGCAGCTCACAGAGCAGACGCTGGATATCCACCGGTCGATTCTGGCGGATAAGGACTATATCTACAGCATGGATAGAAGCAAATACGGATACAGGGACACGCAGTACGATGAGAAGTGGACCTACTCCAGCGTGTGGATCACCTATTACCTGACGGACGGCTCCACCCTGGAGCGGGGCTATACCCTTCCTGTTTTTGAATCCCGCCTGCAGAACGCGGACACCTTCGACGGGAAGCTGTACCAGATGGCCCACAGCGAGGAAGCCATGCTGCAGCAGCTGGGCGTACCAGAGGACAGCGTACCGCAGATTGACGTTTATATCCAGGGCGCCGAATACGGACTCAGCGGCAACGCGGACCACCTTATGGATGCCCTGCGGCAAGATGCCAGGGAGGGAAATCTCAGGACCTCTGTGTTCCCCTATTGGGAGGGTGAAGCAACGGATGACTTCTATGATGTGCGGCTGCATATCTCCTTTTTAGCGAAGCGGGACGACGGAAGCTATACAGGATCAGCAGAGAGCGTCACCCTTTGTTCCACGATGACCCACACCATAGACGCGCTGGTGGCAGAAGGATACCTGACCCAAGAGCAGATGACGTCCATTCAGGACGGGGATTATGCATTTATAGCGGATTTGGAAGAATAAAGGACAGGAGCGGCTCCGAATAGTTTCGGAGCCGCTCCTTTGCTATACAATTGGGCGCGGGCGGGGCCGCTCCCCGTTAAAACGACGAATGTCCCTGCCAGTTCTGGGAAGCGGCGCAGTAGGGTACGCCCTTGACGTTGTGGAACTGGACGAATTTCAGGGAATAGATGTCGCAGGAGATATACCGCTCATAATCGGGCTGGTAGAGTACCAGGTAATCGCTGCCGACGCTATGTAGGATTCCCTGCCAGGTGACGGTCTGCTGGGTACCGATGAGGAAGCTGGCGACGATAAAATAGCCCACATTCCGGTCCAGCAGGCTCCGCAGGGATGCCTGATAGGCTGTCTCGCTGTCCGGCGGCAGATGGGTGTCGGCCATGCTGACGGGATTTTTCATCCGCTCGCTCTGGGCCGCGGCGCGGGAGATGCCGGTACCCATATGCGTCTCGCCGTTCATGCCAGGAATGGGCATGGGTACGCTGTCCGGGTTGCCGGGAGGCGTGGAGCCGTCCATGGTATAGACGGATACGCCGTTGGAAGGCGATTTCCCATCGTAGCTGAGGTCCGGGCTGCCGTAGACCCAGGTGCCGTTGACCGGCGCGCCGGTGTCCGGCGGCATGGTGTAGCCCGTCTCATCGGGATAGCTCTGGGGCCGGTTGTTGTTGATGGTGATATTCTGGGTGTTGTGGTTGTTCTGGGTGTTCTGTACGCCGGTGGTTCCGGCGCTGCCGGGCTGCGGCGTTTGCTGTACATTCTGCATGTTGTGCGTCACTCCTTCTTCAATTGTGCTCATGTACTGAAATAGGCATTGGTCGGATTATAAAAACAGTGATCGCCAATACGGGTCTGCCAGTAGCCTACGTCGGTGGGGAAACGGCTGCGGCACTTGGGACTGAATGGATTATAAAACCAGAGCGCTTCCCCCAGGTCCGGCAGGCGGTTGCCCGCAATCGCCCAGTCAGCAATTTCATAGTGGATTGCCTCAGGACGCATGTTGTAGATGTTCTGCGGGTTGTATGCACCTCCCTCCGTCTCGCTGGCGCAGACAAATTGATAGGGCTGGAAGATGATGTTGCGGATACTGCCCTGCCCTACCCTGGCATACTCGCCGCCCTTGGCGTGGACGCGGTTCATCACCACACAGGCCACTGCTTTCATTCCGGTTTCTCCCTCTCCGCCAGCCTCGCACGCAATGAGCCGGGCCAGCAGCTCACGATCGGAATAAGCCATAGTTCTTTCACTCTCCTGCTCACTGCCAGTGTATGCGCCCCGCAGCTTAGGGGTGCATACAATGAGCGCCGCTATGTGATGATACAACATAAAAGCAAGCCGGTTTTTACAATTGAGAGAATTGTCCAACCAATTTCCTGACGATGTCATTCTGCTCTGCTGTGACGGCGCTACCTGGCATAAATCGAAAATGTTGGACATCCCAGAAAATATCCTCCTTTTTTCGTGAGATGGAAGTGTCTGCTTTTTTATACCACATCACCTCCAATACAAGAAAATCTGTCGACTCCTGCAAAATTATAGATATAATGGTATTATAGGATAGACAAAGACTGTGAAGGATGAAGCAGTTGAAACGTGGTGATATAAGATCGCACATATCCTTTTAGCAGAAGATGATCGCGCAGCTGCTGCGCTTATTGAACAATTTGTGGAACGGCTGCCAAACCGTCATCAGCTTACCGTATTTCCCAACGCGGCTCAGGCCCTGGCCTGGGGAAAGACGCATCCAATTGACCTGTTTATTCTGGATATTCAGCTCCCTGTCACAGGCGTATCCTTCGCCGTGGGACCGCTGCTGCTGTGCGCCGTCATTGGAGCGGCGGCGTTGTACTACGCGAAGATTAAACGCTGTACCGTTTACGGGATGTGACCGGCATGGGGCGGAGACTGTTTGCCGAAACCGGCTGGGGAAAATTTCTGCTGCTTTGGAGCTTTTCCCTTGCGTTTGGCCTCAGCAGCCGGAGCGGAATGGAGACGTCGTTTCCGCTCCATCTTCTGGGCGTGCTGAATGACCAATATTATATCATATTTGCTGTTCTTCCGATCATTCTGTTTCTTTGCGCCAGCGTTGTGGAGGATGACGCAGAGATTGTGATTCTCCGATACAGCAGCTACGGGAGATACTTTGCGGCAAAATGGCGGGCGTTGGCTCTGCTGTGCGGCGGGGCGTGGCTGGGACATTTTTGTCCCGCTCTGCCGCCGTGAAAGTTTTAACGGGCCTCTATGTGCTGACTGTTTTGTGGTTCAAAATCCCTGTTCTCACAGAGCCGCCCTTTTCCTTTTTTACTTTTTTCAATCATTGGGTCCTTCTTCTGCACAATTTAACTGAGCCGTGGCGGTTTCCGCTTACAATCGCTGCGACTTCCTTTTTAACCGGCGGGATGTTTTGGAGCGTTTGCCGGCGATGGCGGAAAATGCCGGTGCAGGCGGGAAAACCGGCGAAAGGTCTTGCGTCTTATTACCAGCGTGTGTTGTTCAGCTATGGGAATCTGGCGCTTTTGGCTGCTTCCATCGTACTCCCGGCAATATGGGCATGGAGATCGGGCGGGCCTGTTGCGGATGGTTCAGAATGGGTAATCCGGCTGCTTGCGGGGCATGGAACAGGATATTTTTACATGATGGGCTATTTATCCTTGCTGACCGCGCAGGTACTACCCTTATGGCCTGTTGGAGGATTACTCTCTCAGGTGGTCAATGGGAACGGCTCTTTTCAGATGATTCGGCAGGATTGTTTCTGCTGCTCGTGTGTTATATAGGGCGGGAGGATCGGACAAAGGTTGAACAGTATTCGCTTGGCATGAAACAGAAGCTGGGGCTGGCGCAGGCTATTATGGCGGGGCAGGATATTCTCATTTTGGATGAGCCCTTCAATGCGCTGGACTATAAAACCCATAATGATGTGAAAGAAATTCTCCGTGTCCTGCAGGCGGAGGGCAAAACAATGTTACTGACTTCCCACAACTATGAGGATTTGGAAGCCTTGTGCAATCAGATTTATGTATTGGATGATGGAAACTTGGGCGTTTTGTCCAGCGAAGAGATGAAACGGCGTTTTCAAGGATAATAGAGCAGCCTTTATTCCCACAGAACTTAACTTTTTCAGCCGCAGGCCGATGTAAGAAATAGAAATATTTTCCGTAGGAATGTGGGAAAAATAGTAAAGGGCATTTTTGCCGCCATGTTTCAGAGCATCTATGAGGACATCCGGAATACGCTTCAGTATCATCGACGCAGAACCGACATCAGAAAATACGATTTGAGGAAAATAAAATGGTGTTTGTACACAGAGGACGAAAATTGAATTTTGAACGAATTTTTCAGGGAGGAACCACCATGAACATCACAAACTGGGGAAACATCCCCAACATGGCCAACCAAGTTACCACCGGCGCACCCCAGGCGGGCTTTCGCTGTGACCGCAGTGCCGCAGTGCGCTCCGCTGGCAAGGGTGCGACCCGCGGCATGGACATCAGCGGCATCGGGACTCTGAAAAGCATTGATGAAGCCGCCCGGCAAGGCTACCGGGAGGGCTTCTCCATCCGGGACGCGGCGGAGAGTCTGTGGCGGAAGGAAACGCAGACCTTCAATTTGAAAGACCTGGATGACCCAGAAAAATCAAAGGAGTTCCTGGAAAATTGGCGGATGCAGGCCCGGTGGGATCTGGGGATTCAAGGCGGCCCCACCAAGGACGAGGTGATCTCCGCCTACATAGATACCCTGCGGCAGAACGGTCTG